>JAYTVF010000392.1:0-13143 GCA_043744155.1 Acidimicrobiia bacterium
TGATACTCACGCGAGGCCCGCCAGGTCGCGCAGAATGCGGGCGAGGCGCTGGCCGCCGACCCGTTCGGACGCGACGCAGATGAGCGTGTCGTCCCCGGCAACAGTGCCAATCAAGCCTTCGAGGCCGGTTCTGTCGAGAGCCGAACCCACGACATGGGCGCAACCCGGTGGTGTTCTCATCACCACCAGATTGTGGCTGTACAGCACCTCGGCCACCCATTCGCTCATCACCCGACGCAGATGCTCAGCCGGCGCCTTGCGCTCAGGAGCCAACTCGGGAATGGCGTAGGCCGTCTCGCCCGTGGCCGTTCGCACCTTTATCGCGCCAAGTTCGTCGAGGTCACGCGAGACGGTCGCCTGTGTGGCAGTGATACCGGCTTCGTTCAACAACTCGACCAATTGAGGTTGGCTCGTGATCATGTGACTTGCGATAAAGCGACCGACTTCGAGCTGTCGGGACTGTTTGGTGGCCATCAGCGGACTCCCATCAAGAATGCCAGCGCGGCCCGCGCGGTGTGCATGCGGTTGTGGGCCTCCGCAAAAATTCGGCTTTGTGCACCATCGAGCACCTCGTCGGTCGCTTCCTCTCCTCGGTGCGCCGGCAGGCAGTGCAGGAAGATCGCCGAGGAGTTTGCCCGGCTCATGAGGTCGGCCGTGACTTGGAAGGGCCGAAAGACAGGCCGTCGCTCGTTGGCCTCGGCCTCCCAACCCATCGAGTACCACGTGTCGGTCACCAGGCAGTCGGCACCCTCTACGGCTTCTTGCGGCCGCTCGACCGACCGTACCTCGTCACTGTCGGCCGGGCCGAAGCCTTCGGGGCAGCATGCCGTCAGCTCAGCCCCGAGTAGGCCCGCCCCTCGGGCGAGCGACCGAGCCACGTTGTTGAACTCGCCGAGCCACACGATGCGCCGCCCGCGCAGATCACCGAACTCCTGATGAAGGGTCATCAAGTCAGCCAAACCCTGCAACGGATGCTCATGATCGGACAACATGTTGAGCACTGGCCGGTCACCAGACACTGCGGCCATTCGTTGCACCTTACGGTGTTCGAAAACTCTGGCGGCGAGCACGAAGTGGTAGCCGATCAAGACCCGGGTGAGGTCCTCGATGGATTCCCGTTTGTCGAGGTCGCCGGTGTCGACGACGGGATGTCCGCCAAGTTGCACGGTGGCCATCTCCACCGAATGACGGGTTCGACTTGATGGCTTTTCGAACAACAGCGCAACGCCCCTCCCCTGCAAAATCTGGGGTAGTTCGACGCGTTGGGCGAGGTCGAGCACCGTCAGCACGTCCGGACCAGAGAGGTCATTCATGCCGAGTAAGTGTCGGGTCATTCTAAAACATCCCGAATGAGCCGCACGGCTGCGGTGATCTCGGCGCTCGAAACGGTGAGCGGCGGAGCCAACCGCAACGCAGTGGCGGTCACAGCATTCACGACAAGGCCCCGACGCAAGAGTTCATCGGCGACGACTTTGGCGTCCCGGCCATCAAGCTCAACGGCCAGCAACAGCCCGAGTCCACGCACTGCGCGCACGCCGGGCACCTGCAGCAGCGCGTCGGTGAGTTCTCGAGCCCGTCGCGTCGCGAGCGTAGGAGCGTCGAGACGCTCCATCTCTGCGATGACCGCAGCGGCTGCCGCGGTGGCCAGCGGAGTACCGCCGTAGGTCGTGGCGTGGTCGCCGGGTTTGAAGGCGGCGGCAACCTCCCGTTTAGCCCAGCAGGCGCCAATTGGAAAACCGTTCCCCAGCGCTTTGGCCATGGAAACCACGTCCGGCTGTACCCCGAAGTGCTGGTAGCCAAACCATTCACCGGTACGGGCAAAGCCGGTCTGCACCTCGTCGACCATGAACAGCAGGCCGCGCTCATCGCACAAACGACGGATGCCCTGGAAGAACTCGATATCGGCCGGATTCACACCGCCTTCACCCTGCACCGGCTCCACGAGGATAGCCGCGACGTCTGGAGAGATGGCCGCCTCGAACGCCGCGAGATCGTTCCACGCGGCATGGCGGAAGCCCTCAGGCAGGGGCTGGAAGGTTTCGTGTTTGGCCGGTTGACCGGTGGCATGCAGGGTGGCCAGCGTGCGGCCATGAAAGCTGCCATAGGCGCTGACGACGACGTATTTGCCACGACCGCCCCATTTTCGTGCCAACTTTATGGCGCACTCATTTGCTTCGGCTCCCGAGTTCGCGAAAAACACCTGGCCGCCGCCTCCGTGCAGGCGATCAATACTGCGGGCCACATCCCAGGCGTTGGTGTTCGCAAACAGGTTCGACACATGCAGCAAGGTATGCGCCTGGTCGGAGATGGCCTCCGCAACGGCAATATTGGCATGCCCGAGCGATGTGACGGCGAGCCCGGACAGGAAGTCGAGGTAATGCTTACCGCTCTCATCCCACAGTTCAGTGCCTTTACCACGAGCAAAGGTCACCTGCGGCGGGCCATAGGTCGGCATAATCGGGCAGTAGTCGAGCCCGTGGGTGTCAAATTGGTGCGTGCTCATGCGGGGTCCCTTCGACCGTTCCGTCAACCATGGTGCCTATGCCTTCATCGGTGAAAACCTCGAGCAGCAGCACATGCGGTATGCGGCCGTCGAGAATATGGGCCCGTTTCACGCCGCCTCGCACGGCGCGTGCACAGGATTCGATTTTGGGGATCATGCCGCCGCTCAGTGTGCCGTCGGCCATCAGCATTTCGAGCTCGCCGGCCGTCGTCTGGCGGATCAGGCTGGACGGATCCTCGATGTTGCGGCGCAGGCCCTCGATATCGGTGAGGTACACCAACTTTTCCGCCTGCAACGATTCAGCGATCGCACCCGCCACGGTGTCAGCATTGATGTTGTAGCCCTGCCCGTTGGCGTCTGCGCCGATCGTAGCCACCACCGGAATCAGTTCCTCGGCCAAGAGGCGCTTCAGGATCGTGGGATTGACGGAGGTGACGTCACCCACGAAGCCGAGTTCGCCATCACCGATCGGCGCCGCGGTCAACAATCCGCCATCCTCGCCGCCCACGCCTATGGCCAGTGGCCCGTGCACGTTGATCGCCGAAACAATCTGCGGGTTGACCTGGCCGCGAAGCACCATGCGGGCGATGTCGACGGTTTCGGCGTCGGTGACGCGCAGCCCGTTGCGAAACTCACTGGTTTTGCCCAACCGCTTCATCATGCTGCTGATCTGCGGCCCACCACCGTGCACGATCACCGGTCGAATGCCGACGGCGTGCATCATGACGATGTCCTGAGCGAAGACGGCGAGTGCCTCCGTATCCGACGTTGCTCCGGCCAAGGCGTTACCACCGTATTTTACTACGACGACCTTGTCGGCGAATCTCTTGATATAGGGCAACGCCTCGATCAGGACCTTGGCTTTGGTGGCCGCCTCGGACCGACTGACAGTGGAGCGAGCACCGGTCACGGGAACAACCCGACTGCGGCCAGGCCAGAGGTCTCACCGAGCCCGAGGGCCACGTTCATCGCCTGCAGGGCTCCGCCGGACGCCCCTTTGGCCAAGTTGTCGATGGCGCACAGCAGTAAAACGGTATTCGTCCGCTCGTCAAACCGAGCCGACAGGTGGGCGCTATTGGAGCCCAACGTGGCCTTGGTCGAGGGCGAATCGGCTCGCACCGAAATGAATGGCTCACCCTTGTACCGGCGAGCGAGGTGAGCGAGCAGCGCCGCCGTGGTCACCGTCTTGCCAGCAGATGGGCGGGCATAGCAGGTGGCCAGAATGCCGCGGTTCATCGGTGCAAGGTGAGGCGTGAACAGCACTTGGGCGCCGGTGACCTGCTCGATCTCAGGTGTATGGCGATGGTCGAGCAAGCCGTACGCGAGCACATCCTCATTCACGGTGCAGAACAGGTTGTTGTTCTTGGGCACGCGGCCGGCTCCCGACACACCCGTGATCGAGTTGACGATGACTCCCGTAGGCTCGATCAGGCCCACCTCGACCAATGGGGCCAGTACCAATGACGCAGCCGTCACATGACAACCAGGCGTGGCAATGAGATCGGCACCCTTTAGCTCAGACCGAGTCAGCTCCGGTAGGCCGTAGACGGCCCGAGCCAGCAAGTGCGGTTGGGTGTGCTCGAACTTGTACCAGGTCGGGTACAGCGATGCGTCTTTGAGCCGGTAGGCAGCAGAAAGATCCACGACCACGCCCACCTTGCCGACGAGCTGCGGTGCGAGCTCGAGGGCGGCCTCGTGGGGAACGCCGAGAAAGACGGCATCAAGACCGTCACAGGCATCGGCGTCGAAGGTACTAAAGACCAGATTCGGGTAGACGGTTGCCAAAGAAGGATACAGGTTGGTGGCGAGCGTGCCAGCCTGGCTATCACCCGTGGCCAGCACCAATTCCACGTCGGGGTGCTGGGCGCAGAGCCGCAAAAGCTCTACGCCGGTGTACCCCGATGCTCCGACAATCCCGATGCGCTTCTTTGCGACCATAAGCGCATGATCATACACCAAGACGTATGATCATGCATATGTTTTCGCCGACACGGTGGAATTCGGCGACGGCCAGCCAACGGGCCAGCCAGCGGGCCCGCCAACGGCCCGCTACGGCCGAGGTGACTCCTCCGACGACCCGACCTCTCCTGTCGGCGGCGAACCCTCGAACTTGACCTCCACATGGGTATAGCCCAAATGATGCAGCAGTGACGTAAGCATCTGCGTGGTGTTGGCTTCAGCCTTGGCCTGCAACCCGCTCGCCGTGGCTGCGGTGTCCATCTTTTGGGCCGCGGCGATGTACAACTCACGGTCGCTGTCGGCGTTGTCCGACACCGCACCAGACAAGCGGTCGAGAATCCCTCGATCTCGGGCCGCAACGTGACTCTGCACGGGATCGACGGCGGCGGGCGACAATCCGGCATGCGGCAGGGTGATCGTGGCCGAGGTGCGGTCGGCCGATGTCACGATGTTGGCGTCATTCAAGTTCCGGAAATCGACCGTGGCATCCACCGATCCGACACCGATGAAAAGGGTACGAGAACCAGCTAGCGCCTTGGGGACGTACTTCACATCCTTTTCGATGTCGACCAGAACCTCATAGTTGCCTGAAGCCGCCTTGTAGAGGGAGAGGTCCTTCAACGACAGCATCACCGGTGGTGGCGTGCGATCGACAGTCACCGTCTTGATCGGGTTCCTCAGCAGTGATTTCCCTAACATCAGCCCAGCAAACAGCAGCACCGCCACACCGCAGCACACGCCGAGGATAGAGAGAAAGACTTTACGAAACAGGTGTGGTGGCACGGTCTGTTGCAACGATGCCGTCGACTCCCCTATTCCATCGTGAACAATGGTCATCAGTGCGCTCCTCTCCTTCGCTCGTTGGCCAACTCCTGGTGGCGACGCCAGACCTCGTTGACCCCAATTTTCACCGTACGGTCATTTATATCCTGCAGCACGGGCAGGTGGGTGCCGTCGGCCTGGTCCTCAACTGTCCAACACCTCATGAGATACCCGACTCGCTTACGCCGTGGAAGTCGCGCACAGCGGCACCAGAGGTGGTCTTTCGGGGCGGTCCAGTGCAGCCCGACGGCATCATCGCTCTCGGACGCCAGCGATCAGGCATGATCGAGACCGTCGACTTGGTCAATGCGCAACCCTATGACTTCGACGAGATACGACTGTTCCATGGATACGCCGGATGGTCGTCCGATCAACTCGAAGGTGAGATCGAGGAAGGTTCGTGGTTCGTGGTCGACTCGGTGGCTGACGATGTGTTCATTCGCTCGCCTCGTTCAGCGTGGCACGCCGTTCTTGGACGTCAGCCACAGCCGTTGGGTTGGCTCGGCAACTTTCCCGACGATCTGTCGGCGAACTAAGGACGTCGGCGCCGGGACGGCAGCGCAAAGCCTTAGCGCAGCGCGCCGCCTACCTTATTGACCAGCGCGATGCAGTCGGCGCGTACTTTGGCGAGTTCTGCTTCGGTGAGGGTTCGGTCGGTTGCCTGCACGCGAAGTCGATAGGCCAAGCTGCGGCTGCCCTCGGGCACCCCTGCACCCCGGTAGACATCGAACAGATCGAGGCCTGCCAACAAGTCTCCCGCACCCTTTCGTAAAGAGTTGGCGATGCCGTCCGCAGCTGTCCTGTCCGGCACCACGAACGCCAGGTCGATGTCGCTGGAGGGATACCGACTGACCTTTTTGTAGGCAGTGGCGCCATGGGGAAGGTCGAGCAACCGACCGAGATCGACTTGCAACCATGCCACGCGCTCGCTCACGCCAAACGCCGCCGCGGCAGAGGGATGCACTTCTCCGACCACCCCAATCGGGCGGCCTGCAGCGAACACGGTGGCCGATCGCCCCGAATGCAAGCCCGGGTGGGCCGTCTGTTGCAGCCGAGCGCCCTTGACGCCGAGGGCTGCAACGACTTCGTTCCAGACCTCCACGGCGGCGGTGGCGTCATGTCCGGCTAAGGCAACCGCCAAATGCTCGGCCTCCTCGGGAAGAGGCTGCACCTTTTCGGGGTGCCGAAAGACGTGGCCGATCTCAAAGAACCGCACCCCGCCAGCACGGTGTGTTTCGTTGAAGGCCACGGTCTTCAGAAGCCCCGGCAGCAGCGAAATGCGCAGCACGCTCTCCTCTGCGGCCATCGGATTGGCGATGGCCACAGGGGTTCCCAGTGCATCGAGACCAGCCTTGGTGGCGTCGCCGGGAGCAAGCCATGGGTTCGGCAAGGCTTCGTTAAGCCCGAGGCCAAGCAGCAATTGCCGTACGGCGCGACGGTCGCGCTGTCGCTGGCTGAGCCCGCCGGGCAGCGCCGACGACGGCATCACGTTGCCAATCCGGTCGTAGCCGTAGTGGCGCGCCACTTCCTCGACCAGGTCTATTTCACGCGTGCAGTCTGGTCGCCAGGAGGGCACAGAAAACCCGCTGGCCGCTTTTGCGAAACCGATGGGTGCGAGCAGCGCCTCGATTTCGGTATCGGTGAGCGAGGTGGCCAGTAGTGCATTCACCCGATCAGTACGTAAGTCGACGGTGCTCGTCTTGGGCAGGACACCACGGGCGTCCACCTTGCCGGGGTGAATCGCGAGCTGAGGGCATGTCTCGTGCAGCAACTCGACGAATCGAGCCACGGCGTGATCGATGCCGTACGGGTCGCGCCCGCGATCGAACCGCACGCTCGCTTCACTACGTAACTCATGTCGCGCCGCCGAACGAGCGATACCAGATGACTCGAACCAGGCCATTTCCAGCGCCACGGAATGAGTGGCCGCGGTGATCTCAGTGTTCTGGCCACCCATGACTCCGGCGAGGCCGATCGGGCGATCCTCGGCGTCGCAGATCAAAAGGTCGTCGGGCGACATCGTGCGTGTCACGCCGTCGAGAGTCACCAACTGCTCGCCGTCGGTCGCCCGCCGGATGCGAAAACCGCCGCCACCTAACGTACCGAGGTCATAGGCATGATTGGGCTCGTTGAGCTCGAGCATGACGTAGTTCGAGACGTCGACCACGTTGTTGATCGGACGCATCCCGGCCAGCGACAGCCGCTGTTGCATCCATCCAGCCCCTGGTTTCACCTCGATACCGGTGAGCACGGTGGAGAGGAAACGGCCGCAGCGATCCGGGTCGACGATTGTGACCGGCGCCGACATCGACTCGCCCGTCAACGCCACGGAAGCACCCGGAATAGTGAAAGGTAGGCCCAGGCTGGCGGCAAGATCTCGGGCGATACCGAGAACTCCCCAGCATTCGGGGCGATTTCGGGTGAGGTCGATATCGAAGGCGACATCGTGGGTGAGACCGGACGCCGCCCAGGGGTCCGAGCCAAGCGACAGACCCGAGGGAAGGATCCAGATGCCTGAATGGTCGTCGCCCAAGCCCAGTTCCGCGCGAGAGCACAACATGCCATTCGACCACTCGCCGCGCATCTGACTGCGTTGGATGTTGCGGCCGTCGGGCATGGTCGTGCCGATGGTGGCAAGCGGTACGAGGTCGCCAGGTTGCATATTGAACGCGCCGCAGCAGATCTGCAATGACTGTCCGTCACCGGCATCAACGAAAACGAGGCCGACACGGTCGGCATTGGGGTGCTTGGCCCGTTCGAGCACCTTGGCCACAATGACGCCCGGAATCGGCTCGTTCACCGGGGTGATTTCCTCTACCTGCATCCCGAGGCGCGTCAGGGCTGCGGCAATTGCAGTGGCATCTTGACCAAACGGGGCGAAGTCGTTCAGCCAGCTGAGTGTGACTTTCATCAGAACTGCTCCACAAATCGAACGTCGTTGGCATACATGTCACGCAGATCATCAATACCGTGCGACGAGATCGGGAATCGGTCGAGGCCAAAACCAAAGGCGAACCCCGAATACTGCTCAGGGTCGATCCCGCATCCGGCCAACACGTCGGGGTGCACCATGCCGCAGCCACCAAGCTCCATCCATGAGCCATTCGGACGCTGGATATCGAACTCGGCCGAGGGCTCGGTGAATGGGAAGTACGACGGCCGTAGGCGACTGTTGAAGCCTTCCCCGAAGAAGGCTTCGGTGAAGGCCTGAATGGTGCTCTTGAGGTGAGCCATTGTGATGCCCTTGTCGACCACAAGACCTTCGATCTGATGGAACGCGGGCATGTGAGTGGCATCAGGAGTGTCTCGCCGGTAGACGCGGCCGGGCGCCACGATGTAGATCGGCGGACGCTGCGATTCCATCGTGCGGATCTGCACTGAGCTGGTGTGGGTACGCAAGACGGTCGACCCGGCGGCACCGAAGTTGAGAAACATGGTGTCGAATGCGCTGCGCGCCGGATGGCCGGGACTCATCCCGAGCGCCTGGAAGTTGTAGTAGTCGGTCTCAGCCTCTGGTCCCTCGGCCACGGTGAATCCGAGGCCAACGAAAACATCTTCGAGCCGTTCCCATACCTGAGTCACCAGATGTGCATGACCACGGGTCGGGCGGCTCGTGATCTCCGTGAGGTCGAGGCGCTCGCGTTGAAGTTGACACTCGAGGTCAGCCGCTGCCAACGAGGTCAGTCGAGCATCGAAGGCGGCTTGTGCGCCACTCGTCGCGGCATTGACCGCCTGGCCAGCGCTTCGTCTGGCATCTGGATCCAGCGCACCCAGGCGCGCCTTAAACCCGGCCAACTCGCCTCGCTTGCCGAGCAGTTCGGCCCCCAGAGAACGGAGGGCGTCGAGGGATGCCGCCGAGCGAAATCGCGCGGCCACCTCCGCGCCGGTTCGTTCGATCTCAGAGATCAGATTGTCGGTCATCGCACACCAGATCGTGCGGGCATCGGCGTTGTCACGGCGCAGAGACTACGGGCTGCGATCAACTCAAGCCGTGTTTTTCCCGGCGACAGCGCTCGTCTAGTGCTTCGAAGCCTTCTCGGCCACCGGCAGCCCGGCCTTCTTCCAGGCGCCGAAACCACCCTCGATGTGGGCGACACGATCCAGGCCCATATCGACGAGTGTTGCCGCTGCCAGGGCAGAACGCCAGCCGCTGCCGCAGTAGAGCACAAATTCCTTCCCGCTCCCGAAGATGTCTTTGTAATAGGGACTGTCGGGGTCGACCCAGAATTCGAGCATGCCGCGGGTGGCATGAAACGCACCCGGAACCATGCCTTCACGCTCCAGTTCACGTGGGTCACGGAGGTCGACGAAAACGACATCGTCGGTGCCAAGTTTCGCTTCGGCCTCTTCGAGCGAATACGTGTGGATCCGCTCGTTTGCTTCCGCAATGAGTTGCTTGTAGCCCTTGGTAATCGCCATATCGAGACCTTAGCGAGGCAAGAGGGGCACGACACGCTGGCGTACGCGCGGTGGTGGGCTGATCACCACATCAGGCGAGGATATCGACGATGAGATGTGTTGACACGCTCGAGGTTAGGCAGAGCGCCGAATTCTGCGGCAGGAAGGTCATGTTGGCCGCGGCGGCTCCCGCCCGGACATTGAGCAACGACGAGTTGGGAGGCTGACCGCAGCGGCCCAGATCATCGCCGGGATAGAGGGTGACGAAGCCGTCAGTATCAGGATCGACGGCGGTCACTGTCACTGCTTGGGTCTGCTTCGGCACTCTAACCGTCACTCGCCGTAGTTTCCCACCGCTGATCCGAGTGTCGAGCACCCGTTGTGGATCCGACGCCCTCCACCGCTCGTCCGATCCACCGAGCTTGAGATCGAGCGGGTCGGTGCCGCCGCCAATCGTCGCCATCACATCGAGCACCAGGTGCACCGGTGAACTGCTGTACGCGCACACCACCGCGACGCTTGGGTCAACAGCGACGCTCACGGTATTGGCGATCGCGGTCGAGCGGACGAAATTCAGATTCGATGTCGATGGAGTCGCACAGCTCCCATCGGCCGATACCGGGGTTACGGCCAACCATCCATCGTCGGTGGCGCCGACTGCGGTGGCGATCAGAGACACTCCAGCCGCATCTCCGATACCAAGGACGATAGGTCGGCTCGTATTCGCGGCCAGTGGTCCCCCGGTAGTGCGACTGTCGAATACTCGCGTCGGCGCCTGACCATGCGCCAAACCGGCCTTGCTCGGATCGAACGTCGCCTCCAGATCGGCGAGTAGGGCGGTGCGCGCCGACGAATACACGCAGAATCCTCCGTCCGCATCCAGCGCAACGAGCGTCGATGACGCTCGGGTTTCTCTGCGACCGAAATTGAGACTCGAGATGTTCGGCACCGCAGCGGTGCAGGAATAGGCGGTCAGAAATCCAGAGCTAGCCGGCGCCACGACGGTCAGGTTGATCGAAACGCCGGCCAACGCAAAGCCGCCCGGCACCTGCACACGAATGGCTTGTTCGGCCGCCAACCAGCCGCCCAGCGATCGAGTGTCCAACAACCGGGTGGGCGCGGTCTGCAACACGTAGCCACCGGGTGCCGCCTGCTTTTGAGGATGCGCAACGATTGCGGGAGGCGATGAGACGGTCGAGGCCCACAGAACATCGAGCGCGCTATGGATAAAGCCGCCGACGGCGTAGGCGCCCGTGACCGTGAGATGCGCACCGTCGGGCTCGATCAACCCCCCGACATCCTCCGCGTAACGATTCCAGTCCAACAGGCTGAGAAATCCCGAGGACGAGTAGGCGACCTCGGCCAGGATGGCGTTGTTCGACCGGTATGACGCGTCTCCGTCGAGCGGTGGTTGGTAGCCACCGTTCACATGAAAGGTGAGCCAGGTGATGTGCGCGATGCCCTTCTTTCGCGCCAGGTCGATCACGAGCGGCAGACTTTTAGAGAACGTGGCGGACGACTCGTCGTAGCCGATCATCATGACCAACTCGTCGAAGGAACTGGCTGGAAGGTTTGCCAGCACCTGCAAGCCGTTGTCTGGGATGATCCGCTGGCCAGTGATTGGATTGGTGCGACCGCGGCACGACGGCACGCTGATCGTGCGACACGATTCGGCGTCGAGCACGAAGTCGAGCCCGGCCAACGTTGCTTGGGCCCGCGGTTCCCACACGAGTGCTGCCATAGTCGAATCACCGAGCAGCAACGAACGTGGCTGCTTGGGCGTGACGTTGTCGGGCAGTCGGCTGCTGGCGAGATAGGACTCCACCTGTTCCCCCGTGAGTGTGGCTGGCGATGCCGAGGCCGAGGCCGAGTCACCTTCGGCAACCGTCTGCACCGCCAAAGCCGTCACGATGAACAATAGGGCCGCCACCATTGGTTTGTGCACCCATAAACGCTATGGGTATGACCGTGGCTGAGGCGTGGGGCCAGCTAGGCCGAACGGCGCTGTCTGGCGATCTCGAAGCAGAGCACGGCCGCGGCCATAGCCACGTTCAGGCTCTCGGAATGGCCAACATGAGCAATGGTGAGCAGGCCGTCGAGGTGGACATCATCGGGCAGACCATGGGCTTCGTTGCCGAGCACCAAAGCGAGAGGAACGCTGAGGTCGGCCTGGTCGTAAGAGACGCCACCAACTGCGGCCGTACCCCACAAGGGCAGCCCAATCCGGTGCGGATCACCGTCAACGATGACCGGCATCCGAAAGATTGCGCCGGCGGAGGACCGCACCACTTTGGGGCTGAACGGATCGACCGATCCTGGCATGAGCACCACGCCATCGGCGCCCGCCGCTTCGGCGGTGCGAAGAATGGTTCCGAGATTGCCCGGATCCGACAATCCAGCACCGATCACGACAAAGCTTGGCGACGGTGGAAGCGGTAGGACACGCAGCTCAGCCACGGCCACGATCGGCCGGGGGGTTTGCACACTCATCACCTTCGACAACACACCGTCACGAACCAGGGTCGCACGCACGCCAACGGGCACAAGCGAGAGTGCCGACTCTTCGACATACACGTCCTGTATCGGCCATTCAGATGCGACAGCTTCGGCTACGAGGGTGGGGCCTTCCACCATGAAAAGACCGTCTTCCAGACGCGCACTGCGGCGCCCCGAAAGGCGCCGCAGTTGCTGCATTCTCGGATTGTTCGCACCGAGAGGATCAGACATCAGACCTTGGCGCTGAGTGCGTCCTTGGCCGACGTCACCAACGTGGCGAAGGCGTTCATATCGTGTACGGCAATGTCGGCGAGGACCTTGCGATCCACCTCGATACCCGCTGCGTTCAACCCGGCAATGAACCGGCTGTAGCTGATGTTGTTGATGCGGCACGCCGCATTGATGCGCTGGATCCAAAGGCGACGGAACTCACCCTTCTTGGCTCGACGGTCGCGGAAGGCATACTGCCCGGCATGCATAACCGCTTCATTGGCGGCGCGAACGGTGCGGCTGCGGTGGCCGTAATAGCCCTTGGCGCGTTCGAGAATGACGCGACGCTTCTTCTTCGCGCCTACGGCACGCTTAACTCTGGCCATTACTGGCTCCTTTCAGAATGGGGTTAGGGATGCTCAGCGCTCGGCGAGAAGACGCTTGATGCGCTTCACGTCTCCGCTATGTACGTCGACCTCGCCATCAAGGCGCCGGGTACGCACGGAGGACTTCTTCTCGAACAAGTGCTGACGGTTCGCCTGAAGACGACGGAGCTTGCCCGTACCCGTCTTCTTGAACCGCTTCGCGGCCGTCTTACTCGTCTTCATCTTCGGCATGTTGGGGGTCTTTCTCTCCGCGAATTACGCCGTGGGCGTGGATTCGGCCGGAGTGACGGTCGGGGCGGGCTCAGCGGCCACAGCGGCCGGAGCTTCGGGGGTCGACTGGCCGGCCGCAGGGGCCGAAGTCGGTACTTC
>JAYTVF010000393.1:0-3714 GCA_043744155.1 Acidimicrobiia bacterium
ACAGAGCCGACCAAAATAGCCAGCATTGCCGGGCCAAGACGCAAGCCGAACCCGCCCACATCGGTGCCGGTGACCAGAAACGCTCCGGCAGCGATCACGAGAATGCCGATGGCGAAGTTGCCCCACAGCACCGTGATGTCGATGGTGCGCATTCGGCGCAACGTCAACGGGACGGGTCGACTGCCCAGACCGAGGTCGTCGGCCCGTTCCAGCGGGTGTGTCTCAATACTCATCAGGACTCTTTCCGTTCATTCCAGCGAATGTGATCAACCGGTCCATGGCCGCCGCCGAGCCGCCATGTCACGCTTCCCGCCAGGGCAATTGAAATGTATTCCTTCGCCCTCCGCAGAGCTTCGGGGACATCGCAGCCCAGGGCGAGGTAGGAGACCGTTGCGGCCGAGAAGGTGCAGCCGGTGCCGTGATTGTTGGACGTCGCCAGGCGCGGCGCCCGCAGGTAGGTGACGGTTGAGCCGTCGAACACGACGTCGACCGCCTCGGCCTCGGTCAGGTCGCCGCCCTTTACTACGACATAGGTCGAGCCGTAGCTGTGCAACTCACGAGCCGCTTCTTCGAGATCGGCGGTGCTCGTCAGTCGATGACCGACCAACAACCCCGCCTCTTTCACGTTTGGGGTAATGACCCTGGCATATGGAAAGAGCTCGGTCAGATAGGCCCGCTCGGCATCCTCGTGCAGCAGTCGGTCACCGCTGGTAGCGACCATGACCGGGTCGACCACCAGGTGGCCGAGCTCGTGCCTGGCCGCTCGTTCCGAGACGGCCGCAATGTTCTGCGCGGTTCCCAACATGCCGGTCTTGGTCGCCAAAATGGTGAGGTCGCAGAGCACCGAAGTGATCTGCGCCGACAGAAACGACGCGGGCGGAACATGCACGCCCTGCACGCCGACGGTGTTCTGTGCTGTCAGAGCGGTGACCGCGCATGTGCCGTGCACACCAAGAGCCGCGAACGTCTTCAGATCGGCTTGCAGGCCTGCCCCACCGCCGGAATCGGACCCTGCGATAGTCATGACGGCAACAGGGGTCATCGATGCGCTCCTAACGCGTGAAGATACGACGAGGTCGCATCGGCAGGATCTGGCGCGCCCATCACGCCACCCATCACGGCGACGCCCCGAGCACCTGCCGTCACCCATCGCTCGACGTTGTTCGGTGTCACTCCTCCCAAGACCCAAAACGGCATAACGCCGGCCTCGTCCGCGATGGCTCGTAGGCCCGCTTCGCCAAGGGCCGGGCCGTAGCCGGGTTTCGATGCTGTGAGCTCCACCGGCGAGACGGTGACGTAGTCACACCCTTCTATGCGGGCCCGTCGAACCTCCTGCGCGTTATGGCACGAGCGCCCGACCATCGCCTCGAATGACCGATCGAACATGGCATCACGCTGGGCCAGATGCACCCACGGGCGGGGCTGCTCGGCCGCCAAATCCACATCAGAGGCAATGCCCAGCCGCCCACCCCCGAGCAGCGGGGCCAGTTCACACGAGAGCCGTTGGCGGTGGGCCGATGGCAGGTCCTTTTCGCGAAGGAGCACGGCGGTAGCCCCGCCGAGCACCGAGAGCCGTACCGTCTCCTTCAGCGAACGCCCGCGGCCGGTAGCAGCGACCCGATCGGTGAGCAGCATCAGGCGAGGCAGGTCAACCATGGATCGGCCCGACCCCTGGGCCGAAGTCGGCCACTTCGCCATGCACAGACGACGCCAGGGCGTTCCATCGACGAGGAATTCGACCAGCCAGCCGGGCCAGCCGTCCACCCTCGACCGCGTACTTCATGGCGAGCGCCATGCGCACCGGGTCTTGTGCGCGTGTCACAGCGGTCGCCAAAAGAACGCCGTCGCAGCCGAGTTCCATCGCTAGCGCCGCATCCGATGCCGTGCCGATACCCGCGTCCAAAATGACCGGAGTCGTGGCCTGATCGACGATGATTGCAATATTGTGGGGGTTTCGTATGCCCAAACCGCTGCCGATAGGCGATCCGAGCGGCATCACAGCTGCGCATCCGAGTTGCGCCAGCCGTCGGGCCACGATCGGGTCGTCGTTGGTATAGGCGAGCACCACGAAACCATCGTTTACCAGTGTTTCGGCGGCGTCGAGCAATTCGACCGCGTCGGGTAGCAGCGTGACGTCATCGCCGATGACCTCGAGTTTGATCCAGTTTGTTTCCAGCGCATCGCGAGCCAGTTGCGCCGTTAAAACCGCATCCCGAGCGGTAAAGCAACCCGCCGTATTGGGCAGCACTCGCAGGCCCAGCTTGGCGAGCAGGTCGAGCACCGATCCCGACGTCGCGGCATCGACCCGGCGCATGGCAACCGTAGTCATCTCGGTTCCCGATGCGGCCAGAGCCGCTTGCAGGATCTCGAACCCGGGAGCGCCGCCCGTACCGGTGATGAGGCGTGACGCAAAGCTCACCCCGGCAATCGTGAGCAGATCTTCGGACAGGGTGTGCTCCATCTCAGCCTCCCTGCGCCGCGGTCAAGATCTCGATGTGGTCGTGCTCGGCGATCAACGTTTCGTCCCACTGGCCACGTCGTATCACCGTGTCACCGACCGCTATGGCCAGACCTTTGCGCCCACGGCCGAGTTGGTCGACGTAGGCACCTAGCGTGATTCCGTGCGCGACTTCGGTTGCAGCGCCGTTGATGTAGACGGTCATGAGACCAGCTCAGGAAATGAGGGAGCGAACCGTTGGTGGCCAAAAGCTTTGATGTAGTCCGGGAACCGGCCGTCGCAGAGCCGATCGACGACAGCATCGGCTGTGATGGGGGTCAGCAATACGCCGTTGCGGAAGTGACCGGCGGCAATCACGAGTCCGGCGATGTCGGTGTCACTAATGATCGGAGCGTTGTCGGGGGTCGCAGGTCGAAAGCCCACCCGGTGCTCGACCAGCTCACACTCGCCGACATCGGGTACCACCGTACGGGCGTCGCGGAGCATGTCGTGAACGGCCAGGGCAGTAGGCGTATCGTCGAAGCCCCGCTCCTCCACCGTGCCGCCGATTACCACCTCACCATCGGCACGCGGCACGAGATACACGCTCTGTCCGTGCACCCGGGCCCGTACGGTTCGCTGGACGATCGGTCGCTGAGGGTCTTGTCGCAACCGCAGAATCTGACCCTTTACCGGACGGATAGCTGGCACGATTCCGGCCGGCAGGCCCGCGGTATCGCCCGTCCAGCATCCGCCGCAGAGCACGACGGTTCCGGCATTGATGACGCGTCCGTCGGCCAAGCTGACCCCGACGACGCGGTCGCCGACGATGCGCAACTCAGCCGTGGATGTTTCAACCACTGCACCCGCCGCCGCCGCGCCCACGTGCAGGGCTGCCAGAAGCCGACGGTTGTCGACCTGGTGATCGCCATTGACGAGGATGCCGCCCCGTAGCGCGGGCGTGAGCGAGGGTTCCAGCGCGCGGGTCTGCCGGATCGAGAGTTGCTCAACCGCCAGCCCGAGCCGCTGTTGGAAGTCGTAGAGCGCCATGAGCGAGGCGAAATCATCGCTATCCACCGCCACCAGTAGTGAGCCGCAGGAGCGATACCCAACATCCAAGCCCGTGGTTGCCTGCAGTTCGTCGACAAAGGCCGGATACCGCTCGGCTGATCGCAGCGACAGCGATAGCAGTGGCTCTTCGCCGTAGGACACCTCGGCGACCGGAGCCAACATGCCCGCTGCCGCCCACGAAGCGCGTGTGCGGCGAGCATCGTCGA
>JAYTVF010000394.1:0-13057 GCA_043744155.1 Acidimicrobiia bacterium
GACCCGCCCAATTCCGGGTGCGGGCCGTCCATCACATGGCGCATCACGTCACCCCCTGCGGGTTCCACGCTGATGACATCCGCCCCAAGATCGCCGAACATCTGTGTCGCAAATGGTCCCATCACCACCGAGGTCAAGTCGAGAACACGTACACCGACAAGCGGTCCGGTTGGGGCAGACATGCCACTACGGTAGGGGTTGATGCTCGTCCGCTTGGAGTTCACCGTCGAACCCTTTCGAGAGGGTGGACCCGGCCCCCACGTGCTGGCTGCCGTACAAGCCGTGCGTGATGCCGGCCTTGAACCGATCGACGGCCCATTCGGCACGTCAGTGCAAGCCGAGGAAGACCGCATCCATCCGTTACTCGGCTCGATTTCAGCGGCGGCAAGCCGGGCCGGTGCCACCGGTCTTCGCATCAGCGTGCAGCACGTGATTCAGCCCGTGGTCGTGGCCCCGGAATTGATGGCGGCGCTACGTCCGGTGTTGCAAGCGGTGGGCGCCAGCGTCGTACCCGCCGACCGGATGCGTGCCGACGACGTGCCGCTCGACTGGAACGGCCAAAGGGTCTGTGGCGTTCGCTTGCCCGGCGCTGCGACGGTCAGGCCCGGGCTAGCAGACGCGCTCGGTACCACTATTGCCGAGGTCGAAGCCGAGGTAGGTGGCCGGCTCGGCGATCTCTCCCGATCCGACAAGCAACGGGCCGCTCGACTGCTCTCCGAGCGCGGCGTCTTTTACCTCCGCAACGCCGTCGATGAAGTCGCCGACGCCATGGGTGTGAGCCGCGCCACCATCTACAACTATCTCGCCGCGGCTCGTCGTGACGCCTGAACGCAAGGGCAGTGCGGCCAGACCTGGCTTAGCTATTCCGGGGTCCAACCGGAGAAGGCGTCGATCATGGCATGCACGTCGCCGAGCGGATACAGGATGGGACAGGTCGCACCGGTCAAGATGTACTCGGCCACTTTGGCTCGGGCCTCATCGGGGGTGCCGCTGGCGGTGAGCATCTGCACGATCTCATCTGGGACAAGCTTCGACGCCGCCTCCACCTGAGCATGGGTAGCTGGCCAGGTGAGCACCTCACCGACCTTGTCGAGCAGCGCCTGCGGTACGCCCGACGCCTTCATGATGTGCGGCTGCTGGCCGAGATATTGCGTCACCATGAGGCGGGCCATATCGAGAGCGACCTGGCGATCCTCATGTACCGAGCACACCACGAGCTGCGGCCGATCAAGATCGAGGGCTGAGCGACCGACCTTTGCCGCCCCGTTGCCGAGCGCTTCGATGGCCCGGGCGTTGTAGTCAGGCGACACCAGATAGTTCAGCACCACACCATCGGCGATCTCACCGGTGAGCTCCATCATCTGCATACCGGTCGCCCCCACGTAGATCGGCACATCTTTGGCCCTCCGCTCCTGATAGACGTAGTCGAGTTCGACCCCATCAAGGTGTACGTGGACCCCATCCATCGTCACGGTTTCGTTGTGCAACAGGGCTCGAACCGCGGTCACGATCTCGCGCATGGCTGTCAATGGCCGGGCTCGGTCGATGCCAACTTTTTGCGCCAGCGGATCCCACCAGGCGCCAATGCCGAGGATGCAGCGCCCGGGTGCCAGGTCATCCAGGGTGGAGAACATGGCGGCCAATCGAGCCGGGTTTCGACTCCAGCAATCGACCACGCCCGAGCCAATTTTGATGGTCTCGGTCACCGCCGCGAAGGCGGCCATCGGGATCATGCAATCGCGCACAAGTCGGCTATCGGCCTGCCACACCGCGTCGAAACCCTTCGATTCGGCGTACCGTACGATGTTCATACCCTCCCGGATCGGATGGGCATCCTGCAGATAGAGGGCAACGGGCTGCGTCATGTGTGTCCTTAGAGTCGTTCAAATAGTCGGGCTGCCTGCTCGGCGGCTTTGGCTCGTACTTCACTCAGGTCGACACGCGTCGGTAGCCCATCGGCCAGCACAAGCTCACCGGTGTCGAGGGTGATGTCGAGCGCTCGCACACCGGGCGTGAAGGCCACTCGCCACGGTTCGTCGGCATGATCGTATGACCACGTCACTCGATCGTGACGAGCTTCGGGAAACAGCGTGTAGCCGTTCTCTAGCCATCCCCATACGATGTCGGGCGAAGCGCTGAGGTCGAATTCGCGCAACCGCACGTAAGCCAGCCGGGCCTCTTCGAGCATGTCGGCGCCAATACCATCGGTGCCGAGCAGGACCGCATTCGGGCGGGTCGTCGGGCGGGCGTAGCCGACCCCGTTGTTCATGTTCGAGCGCGGGTTGTGGGCGATTTTGCCGCTGAGCGGGCGGTCGAGGTACACGCAGTGCACCAGCAGCCAGTCATCGGCAGCGAGAGCTTCTAACCGTCGTCCGGCGGTGCGGTCATCCACCCCCTCGGCCACGTGAATATGCACCCCGACGCCGAGGTCGGCCGCCAGACCCGCAGCGCGTTCCAACGTGTCGTCGGTGCACGTAAAGGCAGCGTGCACCCCGACCATGCCCCGGCCGCCGGCTCGCAAGAACCGTTCGTTCTCGGCCAGGCCACGCCCGGCTCCGAGCGCGCCATGTCGGTCGGTGACGCCGTACGCCGCATTTACCCGCACCCCGACCTCAGCGCAGGCCTCCGCGATGATCGACAGACTGCCGTCAATGGCGTTCGGTGATTCGTGGTGGTCGATGATGGCCGTCGTACCGCATTGCAGCGCCTCAACCGCGCCAAGCATGGCCGACCACCGGATCATCTCGGCGTCGAGGGCAAGATCGACGCGCCACCAGACCTGCTCGAGGATTTCTCGGAACGTGGTCGGTTGCTTGGGCGGAGCCGGCATGCCGCGAGCGAGCGACGAATAGAGGTGATGGTGTCCGCACACCAGACCGGGCGTCACTGCCGACATCAGTCGTCGGCCTCGACGGCGATTCGTTTCATCGGCAAGGAGTTTCGCCAGCGCCCGTCGACTTGATACAGCGCGGCTGCTACCGCGCCCGCCGTCGGAACCAGCCCGATCTCACCGACACCTTTAATGCCATAAGCCGAGCGGGGCTGGGGCACCTCGACCAGCACGACCTCGATCGGTGGCACATCTTTCGGCCGCAGTATGCCGAGAGCCCGTAACGATTTGGCCGTCGGGAATCCGGTGGCCGGATCGGCCGGGAAATCCTCCGAGAGGGCGTATCCGAGACCCATGTGCACGCTGCCTTCAACCTGACCTGCGCACAACTGAGGGTTCACTGCTCGACCGACGTCATGGATGGCGATCACCCGCTCAATGACGCCGGTGGTGCGATCGGCGATGACGACTTGAGCTGCGTATCCGAACGCTGCGTGAATAGTCGGGTTGAGAACGTCTGGATTGCCCAGCTTCTGCGTCCAGTCGACGACGTGTTCGGCGACATGGTCAACATCGGGCGAGCATCGGGCAGCAAGGGCCACATGGCACGCCTTTTGCACCGACGCGGCAGCCATCAACGTGCCGCGGCTTCCCGTCGTCTGCCCGAACCCGATCTCTCGGGTGGTGTCAACGATGACCCGGATGCGAGCCGGGTCGATCTGCAGTTCGGTGACGGCCACCTGCAGGGCCACGGTGTGGACACCCTGGCCCATTTCGGTGAATCCGTGACGAATCTCGACGATGCCGTCTTGGCTGCGGAACCGCACCACTGCGCCGGTTACCTCACGAAGCCCGTTGCCGAGGCCCGAGTTCTTCAACCCGAGGCCCATACCAACCGCTTTACCATCGGCCAGGGCTGCGTCGATATAGGGCTTGGCTCGGTCGAGGCACTCCTCGGCCCCGGCTACGCCGTCATCCATGATCTGGCCCGGTCCCCATACGTCACCAGAGCGGATCACGTTGCGCTTGCGCATCTCCCACCCGCTGATGCCGACCTGCTCGGCCAGACGATCCATCACGCCTTCCATAGCGAATTGAGCTTGGTTGGCCCCGAACCCACGAAAGGCGCCACAGACCGGGTTGTTGGTGCGCACGGCTACGGCCTCAACATCGATATTCGGAAGGTGATATGGGCCGCTGGCATGGCCAGCGGCCCGTTCGAGCACCTTCATGCCCACGCTGGCGTAGGCACCCGAATCCCCGATAGCCCGCACCCGCAAGGCCTGCAGATGACCATCGGCGTCACATCCGGCCTCGTACGCCAGGCGAATCGGGTGGCGCTTGGCGTGGATGAGGAAGCTCTCCTGCCGAGACAACGTGCACTTTACGGGCACGCCCAGAAGCCAGGCCGCCAAAGCCGTCTGACCCTGGTTCGACATGTCTTCTTTGCCGCCGAACGCTCCCCCATTCGACACCAACTCGACCGTCACCCGATCTTTCGGCAGGCCGAGAATGGCGGCGATCTGGTCTCGGTCGTCCCACACACCCTGGCCACCGGAGTATACGTGCAGACCAGCCGATGATGGCACCGCCAAGGTTGATTCGGGTTCGAGGAAGGCGTGCTCAATCCGTTGGGTATAAAAGACCTCTCGCACGACATGGTCACTGGCCGCCAATGCCGCATCTATATCGCCCCGGGCGTACACCGCGGTCGAGAGCACATTCGACGAGGTGCCGAACACCGCTATCTCGGTATCGTCTATGGCCGCGACCGGGTCCGTGATGGGGCGATGCACGTCGTAGGTGACATCGATCAGCGCCGCCGCAGCCCGCGCCGACTGCTTTGTTGTTGCAACAACAAAGGCCAGCACGTCTCCCGCGTACGACGTGCGCTGATCGACACCGATAAATATCGGCCAATCCTTGTAGATGATACCGACGTACTGGTCGCCCGGAATGTCAGCTGCGGTAAAGACCGCCAGCACATCGGGAGCATTCTTAGCCCTCGTGACGTCTATGGCCACGATGGTGGCTCGGGCGTGACCGGTGAGGTGCATCGCGCCGTGGGCCATGCCGGGGATGCGGATGTCATCGACGTAGCCGCGATCACCCAAGGCCAGATCGGCGGCCTCATACTTCGCGCCTGAGGTGCCAATGCCTCCCGGAAGCGATGGGTCAACCACCCGCCGTTGGGCCACCGCTTCGATAGCGTCCAGCACTTTCACATAGCCAGTGCAGCGGCAGAGATGTGCACCCAAATGGCGGGCCATGTCGTCTCGTTGCAAGGCCGCACCCTTTTTATCGACCTGAGCCTTGGCTCGCATCACGATTCCGGGGATACAGAATCCGCACTGCAGCCCACCGCACGCGGCGAAGGCGTTGGCGTACGTCGACCGTTCGGTATCGGCCAGACCTTCCAGGGTGGTCACGGTGCGACCAGCCACCTTGGCCATGTCGTAGGTGCACGAGATCTGTACCTTGCCGTCGATCATTACCGTGCAACATCCGCATTGCCCCATCGGCGAGCAACCGTCCTTGGGCGAGGTGATATCGAGTTCTTCTCGCAGCGCGCTCAAAAGGTGCGGGTGCCCGGGGCGCACCGACACCGCCGTGCCGTTCAGGGTGAAATCGACCGTGGTTCGTGTCATCATCGTGCGACCTGCGGATCATGGCCCACGCCGCGCTGCGACGTGATTCGGCCGTACACCTCGGGCCGGCGATAGCGATCAAAGTTGAACAGCGTGCCTGTGTACTTCTGGCACCAGTCGAGGTCGCACACCGCCGAGACCACCTCGTCATCGGATGTGAGGGCCTGCGCCACGATCTGGCCGGATGGAGCGACAATGCAGCTCTGCGCCAAACCATCGACCCCTTCCTCGACCCCTCCCTTGGCCACGCCGACGACCCAGGTGCCGTTTTGGTAGGCGCCGGATTGCATCACGAGCGCGTTGTGGAAGCCCTGCAAAATATCCTGGCTGGGGTCGGGCACATAGTGGATGGGGGTGTTGTAGCCGCACAGGATCATCTCGACGCCCTGTAGGCCCATCACCCGGTAACTCTCCGGCCAGCGGCGATCGTTGCAGATCATCATGCCGATCCGACCACCAAAGGCCGACCACACGCCGAATCCGTCGGGCGAGGGCTCAAAGTAATAGCGCTCGGCATGTTGAAAGGGTCGGTCCGGCTCGAACATTTCGTGACCAGGGATATGTACCTTTTTAAAGGTGGCGACCATCTCTCCGGTGCGTTCGACCAGGGTCTGCACATTCCAGCGGCGAACCGTGCCATCGGCCTCGGTTTGCTTCCAGGCGTAGCCCAAGCAGAACCCGATGCCAAGCCGTCGGGCCTCATCGAACAGCGGTTGGGTGGCCGCGTTCGGCATCTCTGTTTCGTACCAGTGGTCGGCGTCGGCGATGTCGGCCACAAACCAGCGAGGGAAGAACGTCGTGAGTGCCAACTCGGGGAATACGACGAGCTCACACCCGCGACCGTGGGCTTGGCGCAGCAGCACAATCAACCGATCGACCACCTCTCCACGTGTGTGATGCCGTTGAATCGGGCCCAGCTGGGCGGCGGCGACATGCAGAAGTCGGCTCATCTCAGAGCTCGGTCTCGGCAAGAGCCAGTACGACCTGCAGCAACACGTTGGCGCCGACTTCGAGGTCGGCGGCTTGGGTGTGCTCCGCCGGGTTATGACTGATGCCTCCAACGCTGGGAACGAACACCATGCCCGACGGACAAACGCGGGCCAGCATTTGGGCATCATGCCCGGCGCCCGACGGCATCCGCCGCACGCTGAGCCCGGCAGCGCTGGCCTGGGCCTCAACCAGGTCGACAACGCGGTGGTCGAACGTGACGGGTTCGAATCGAGCCAGCACGCGACGCGTAATTGTGACCCCCTCTTTGCTCGCGACCTCGAGCAAAAAGTCAGCCAACTCGGTCTCAGCGACGACGAGCGCCTGCTCGTCGGTGTTGCGCAGATCGACGGTGATCACGGCTCGACCGGCGATGACGTTCACCAAGTTGGGGTGGATATCGACCTTGCCCACTGTTGCCACCTGGTTCCCGCCAAGCTTGATGGCAAGCTGTCGAACGAACACGCTGATCTGCGCCGCCGCGAAACCAGGATCGTGCCGGTAGGACATGGGCGTGGTGCCGGCATGATTCGATTGCCCGACGATCGTGAATTCCTGCCACGAGATCCCCTGCACCCCGGTTACCGCACCAATCTGGACACTGTCGGCGTCGAGCACCGGGCCCTGTTCGATGTGCAACTCAACGAAGGCATGCGGCGCTGCGGCGGGGCACGGCGACGGGCCGAGGTAGCCGATCCGCTGCAATTCTGATCCCAAACGGGCACCGTCGATAGAGGTGATGTCGTGCGCTTCCTCCACCGCCATGCCTCCGGCAAACACCAGACTGCCCAGCATGTCGGGAGCGAAGCGCGCCCCCTCTTCATCGGTGAAAAAGCCTACCGCTATCGGCCGAGACGGCCTGAACTGGGATTGCTGACACGTTTCGATCACTTCGAGGCCGGCCAACACGCCGTAATTTCCGTCATATCGGCCGCCTGTACGCACGGTATCGATGTGCGAACCGATCATCACGGGGGCCCCCTCGGCCACTGCCCACGTACCCACTACGTTGCCGATGGCATCGATTGTAATGTCGAGACCAAGGTCACGCATCCAGAGCACGACGAGATCCCGACCCGCTCGGTCTTCGTCGGTAAGGGCGAGGCGCGCACAACTTCCATCGGGTTGCAAGCCGTGTTGCGCCAGTTCGTCAAGGCGAGTCTGAAGCCGAGCACCGTCGATTCGCAACGAGCCCGGATCTTGATCACCGCCGATCTGAGCGTGGCCGATCACCGGTTTATCCTCTCGTAACAGTCGTGGAACCCATTAGCTTAGACACTTCGTCTAAATTGTGGCGATGCATGAGCTGCAATGGCCCCACCCTCGGCCCAGCCGCCACGAACTACCGGTCACACTTCGTCGTGCCCTTGAGCTCCTCGACCACTACGGTTCCGCGGCCCGACCCATCGCTGGGGGCACCGACCTGCTGTTGCAGATCGAACGGGGAGCACAAACGGGCATCGAGGTACTCGTCGACCTCACCCACGTATGCGGACTCTCCACCATCTCGCTGACCGATGACGTACTCCAGGTTGGTGCGCTCGTGACTCACAACGATGTCATCGCGTCAACTGCTTTGGTCGACCGAGCGCTGCCGTTGGCCCAGGCGTGTTGGGAAGTCGCTGCCCCCGCGCTGCGTAACCGGGCCACCGTCGTCGGGAATCTGGTGACGGCGAGCCCGGCGAACGACACGATCTCAGCGCTGTGGGCGCTCGACGCGACGATGGTGCTCACGTCTTTGACGGGCGAGCGGCGAGTGCGTCTTCGGCAGTTCTACCCGGGCATTCGCCGCACCATGTTACAAACCGGCGAACTGGTGAGGGGCATCGAGATACCCGCTCTGACGCCTTCGAGACGCGGGCTCTTCGTGAAACTTGGCCAACGCCGCGCCCAAGCCATATCCATCGTGCACCTCGGCGTCGTGCTCGAGTTCGACGGCGAAACCGTGACCTCAGCGTCCCTCGCCCTCGGCAGCGTGGCTGCCACCGTGGTCAGCGCGACGAGCGCCGAGCAGAGCCTCGTCGGCCAAAGGCTGAGTGATGACGTGATACGTCACGCAGCCGATCTTGCTGCAGCCGGGGTCACCCCGATCGCCGATGTGCGCGCCAGCGCCGCGTATCGTAGCGATGAAGTCGCGGTCGTCGTGCGGCGCGCTCTCACCGCCTTACGCAACCGAACCGAACGTCAGCAATGGCCGAGCCGGCCGATCTTCTTGCGACCTAGGGTTGCCCCTCAGCAGGTTGCTCGCGCCGACGAGACCGTCGTGGCCGACACTTGGGTGACTTGCACCATCAATGGTCGACCGACATCTGCTGCGCATGCGGCGAGCACGACGCTGCTCGATTGGTTGCGAGAGCAACATCATCTGACCGGTACGAAAGAAGGCTGTGCGGAGGGTGAATGTGGGGCTTGCACCGTGCACCTCGACGGGCGGGCGGTGTTGTCGTGTCTGGTGCCGGCCGCCCTGGCGTCGGGGGCCGACGTCGTCACGATCGAAGGGCTCCACGGTGACGCGCCGAACGCGCTGCAACAGGCTTTCATCGATCAGTTCGCAGTGCAGTGCGGCTATTGCATTCCCGGATTCGTGATGGCCGCCGACCGCCTCCTGCAAGAATGCCCCACGCCGACACACGACGACATCGCCACCGGCCTATCGGGCAACCTCTGTCGATGTACCGGCTACTACCGATTTTACGAAACCATCGAGCAGGCTGCAGCTGCGACGGGCTCCCCGGTATGAGCATCGGGCAGTCATCCATTCGCCGGGACGCGCCGGCAAAGGTCACCGGATTCGCGCAGTATCCCGGTGACCTTCATCCGCCCGACGCATTGCACGCCAAGATCGTCTTTTCCGGTCAGCCCCACGCCCGAATGATAGCGATGGACACCACTGTCGCTCGGGCCACCGAGGGTGTCGTGGCCGTCTTGACCGCCGCTGACGTGCCGTTGAATGAGTACGGCCTCACGATGTTCGATCAACCCGTACTGATCGGCATCGACGGCAACGGTCGATCGGCCGTGCCCTGCGACATCAGCCGATGGGAGGCCGACCACATCGCCATCGTCATTGCGATCTCGGCCGACGTGGCCACCCAAGCCGCCTCGTACATCGAAGTTGTCTGGGAGCCCTTGCCCATTGCGGCTGACCTGGATGCCGCCTTGACGGGCGAAGTCATCGTTCGGCCCGACATCAACGCCGAGTCGAACGTGTACTGCACGTACCGGCTGCGCAAAGGCGACATAACCGACGGCTGGGGTCAGGCGGACGTGGTCATCGAGGGAACCTACGAGTTTCCCTATCAGGAGCATGCGTATCTCCAGCCAGAGGCTGCAGTGAGCTACATCGATGAGGCGGGACGCGTCACGGTGCAGGTCGCCGGGCAATGGACCCACGAGGATCAGGAGCAGATCGCCCACGCGCTGCAACTCCCCCTCGATGAGGTAAGGGTCATTTATCCAGCCATCGGTGGAGCATTCGGCGGGCGGGAAGACATGAGCCTGCAAATCGTGATGGCACTGGCCGCCCGAAAACTAGCCGAAATGGGGATTGACCGGCCCGTACGCTGCCAATGGTCACGGGAGGAGTCGATCATCGGGCACCACAAGCGTCACCGTGGTCGAGTACACGCTCGATGGGGTGCGACCCGTGATGGCAAGGTCGTCGTCGCCGAAGCCGACGGCTACCTCGATGCAGGCCCCTACAACTACACGTCGAACAAAGTGCTCGGCAATCTGCATATGTGTGTGAGCGGCCCCTACGAGATCGAGCACCTGCGCGTCGATAGCCACTGCGTGTTCACCCATGCCGTGCCCGCAGGCGCGTTCCGGGGTTTCGGTGGCCCACAGGGTGCCTTCGTCGCCGAGATGCAGATGTCGAAGTTGGCCGCCGAACTCGGCATCGATCCGGTCGAGTTACGGTTGCGTAACGTGGTACGAGAAGGATCGATCGGCCACACCGGCACCGAGATGCCCCCCGGCGTCAGCCTGCCCGTCGTCATCGCCCGGTGCGCGTCTCGGGCGGGCTGGGGTTCACCGCTTCCCGACGTAACACCGATGACCCCGTTTCGATCGCTGCCAGCCGACCCGGCCTCGCTCCGTCGTGGGCGCGGCTTTAGTTGCGGATACAAAAATGTTGGCTTCTCCTTCGGATTCCCTGAACGGTGCGAAGCCCGCCTCGTATTGCACGGTGACGACGACGTCGAACGGGTCGAGTTCTTCCACGCCGGGGCCGATGTCGGCCAGGGCGCCCATACCGCATTTCATCAGATGGCCGCGGCCGCGCTGGGCGTGGCCCTTGACATCGTAGAGACCACCTTCTCCGATACGGCGACCACGGGCGACAGTGGTTCGGCATCGGCATCGCGACTCACGTGGATGTCCGGCAACGCGATTTTGGGCGCGGCCGAGGAGGCGGAGAAGGCCTGGCGAAATGGTGATCGACCGGCAATTGGGCACTTCCGCTACACGCCACCCCCGACCGACGCCATCGATGACGTAACGAGCTTTGGTGGCATTCCGAATTTTGCGTACACCTACGGCGCGCAGGCCATCGACCTGACGGTCGATATCGAAACGGGCCACATCGTGGTGCACACCGCCACGTGCGCCGTCGACGTGGGGCGAGCCATCAACCCCGCGCTGGTACTCGGCCAGATCGAGGGCGGCGTCGTGCAAGCTCACGGGTATGCCATCACTGAAGACCTCCAGGTCCGCGACGCCCGCATCGTCAACCCTCGGTTCTCTACCTACCTCATGCCCGGTATAGGCGACGTGCCCCAGGAGTTACGGGCCGTCATCGTCGAAGAAGCCGACCCGCGCGGCCCCTGGGGCGCGCGAGGTATGGCCGAAATGCCGATGCTCACCTACGCCCCCGCCGTCATCGCCGCGCTGCATGACGCCACCGGCGTATGGTTCGACCGCTTCCCTCTCACCCCCGACCGCGTCGTGGCCGGACTCCGCACGGCCGGCATCGGTGGCCGAGAGCGCTGAACACCCCGTACCGTCAACGTCCAGTGGTCAGAGCTGCATCTTCATCCAGGCCGCCGAATTGTGGAAGTTCGCAACGGCGCTGCCTGGCGGGTTGATGGTGTCGCACATGGCAGCCATCTCGACCGTCATGGCCATGTCGGCCACGGGCAAAATGTGGGAGAGCTGCGCAACCGATTTCGGGCCGATCAACGGGGCCACCACGCCAGGTTGGTCCTTCACCCAGCAAATCGCCAGTTGGGCTGCGTCGTAGCCTGCCTCACGCGCTGCGTGGACGAAACGATTCCCAGCCACGACCGCAGCGTCACTGACCCGTTCGGCGTAGATTCCGCCGCGCACCGCAGCCCGAGAGCCGTCGGGGCGGGTGTTGTCGTCGGCGTAGCGTCCGCCGAGGATGCCCATGGCCAGCGGCGACCATGGCAGCAGGCCAACGCCGTTCGCCACAGCCATCGGCACGGTCTCATTCTCGATGCGCCGGTCGAGCAAATTGTAAGGCGGCTGCTCGCTGACGAAGCGCTCGAAGCCCTTCAGCTCGGCGGTCAACAGTCCTTCCATGATGCGCCACGCTGGCGCCGTAGAGCTGCCGATGTAGCGCACCTTTCCCTGTCGCACCAGATCCGTGAGGGCCGACAATGTTTCCTCTATCGGCACATCGAAATCGGGCCGGTGGAGCTGGTAGAGATCGATGTAGTCGGTGCCGAACCGTCGAAGCGAATCCTCGCAGGCGCGCATGAGATGCAGGCGCGACGCGCCCCGATCGTTGGGGCCAGACCCGGTCGGATAGAACGCTTTGGTGGCGATGAAGGCCTCGGCACGACGGTTGCTCTCGTTCAGCGCTCGACCGATGACCCGCTCGGCTTCACCGGCGGCATAGCTGTTCGAGGTGTCGATCAGGTTGATGCCACCGTCGAGAGCGGTCAGGATCATGCGGATCGATTCATCCTCCGGCGTCGGGTTGAGGATGTTGTCGGTACCGAGGGCGAGAACTGAAACTCTCGCCCCGCTGCTTCCGAGGCGGCGATACTCCATCAGCGGGCACCGTAACCGGCGTCAACGCTCACCATCGCGCCTGTCATGTAGCTGGCATTGTCAGAGGCTAAAAAGGCCACCACGCGGGCAATCTCGACCGGTTCGGCCAGCCGACCCATGGGCACCGTGGCGGCGATGCGTGCCAGCATGTCGTCCGTCACCGGTTCCGATCGTTCCGATTGCAACATCGGGGTTCGTACCTCCCCGGGGCAGACCGCATTGATGCGGATGCCGTCGCCGGCGTGATCCAGAGCCAGTGCCCGGGTGAGGTTGTGCACCGCACCTTTCGACGCGCAGTAGGCCGCCACGCCCGAGGACCCGAGGTCACCCCAGATCGAGCCGAAATTTACGATGGCGCCGCTCCCGGACGCCTTCATCGGCTTCAGCGCTGCTCGGCACATGAAGAACGTGCCGTTCACATTCACCCCCATGATGTGATGCCACTGGGCATCGGTGGTGTCCTCCCCCGTCGCCCGCACGATCACACCCGCCGCGTTCACCAACCCGTCGAGCCGACCGAAGCGTTGCAGGGTCTCCACGACAACGGCGTCACAGAAGGCCGAGTCGGATACATCAC
>JAYTVF010000395.1:0-3695 GCA_043744155.1 Acidimicrobiia bacterium
TATTTCGCCAGTGGCTCCAAAGCGGTGGTCTATGAAGCCAAAGCGGTGCTACTGATTCAGCCCCCACAGAATGCCCTCGGCGGCACCGTCTTCATTGCCGATCCCGACCGCTACGTCATCGGCCAGCTGAGCGTGCTGAACAGTTCTGCCCTCGCGGAACGGGTGGCGAGCCAGTTCCCAGGAAACACAGCGGTGAGTATTTCGGACGCGATCAAGGTCACCCACGAACCCAAAACCGAGATCGTCACGATCGGCGTCACCTTGGCCGATCCAAAGCAGTCTGAGGCCATCGCGAACGCGTTCGCCAATACCTATATCGAGGACCTCAAGAAGAGGGCAGCCGAGCAGCAGGGCCCGGCGGTGCGGGCGTTCGAGACGAAGCTGTCGACCATCAAGACCACCGTGGTCGATATCGAGAAGAAGAAAGAAGTGAATCGTCAGGTCATCAATCAGGCCAACCTGATTCTGGCCGCGCCGACCGGGGTGGCCCCCGCCACAATCACCGAGGCCCGCCAGCGTTTGGATGCGGCGATGGATTCGAACGGACAGCTCGAGGGCGATCTTCAGTCGCTACGTGCTGAACAAACCCAAGTTCTGCAGAACAAGTCGCAGCTTGAACAAGCCGCCAACGTGAAGGTGGCCAGCGAGGTCGTGCAGCAGGCCGTCATCCCGACCGCGCCGCTACCGGGCAAGGCAAAAATCCTGCCTGTCGCCGGACTGCTCGGCGGCGCCATGCTTGGTCTTGCTCTATCGACGTTGCTAGCCCGATTGTCCGGAAAGGCCGTTGACGAGCAGGATATTGCCGACGCCCTTGGCCAAGCAGTGGTCGGGCGACTGGGCCGTTCCTCAGAGCTGGCCAGCCTGTCCTTGCCGGCGCTCCTCGAGCGGCTTCCGAAAAACGTTGCGCAATTGGCCGATCAACTCTGCGTGCGGGCGGAGGCACGCTCGACCGATGGAAAGTGCCTCACCGTGCTCGTCACGGGCTCAGCTCGCCCGTCGGGCACCTCGACGATGGCGGTCGCTCTCGCGGCCCGTTTTGCTCGCACTGGCTTGTCGGTCGTACTGATAGACGGAGATCAGGCTACGGCGTCAATCACGCGTCAGTTCGGTGCTACCGATCAGGGCGGTATCCCGGCGTTGCTCGCTCGCAGCTCCGAAAGCATCGGGTCGGCCCGAAGAGGGAGCGGTGTTGTCGACGATACTTTTGCGCCGTATACATCCACCTCGGTCACCGGGGTTGAGATTCTGGGACTCGGGCCAAATGCCGGTCGCACCTCGTTGCGTCGAACCGACGTCAGCGCCGTGATGCAGGGCGCCATGCAGCACGCGCATGTGGTCGTCATCGATGGGGGCGCGTTGCTTGACGCCGCCACCACGGTGCAATTCGCCCAGCAAGTCGACGTCGTCGTGCTCACCGTGCCGATGCGAGATCAACACCTTGGTGAACTCGCCGTGTTGGCCGACCAACTTGGGCCGCAACGCCTGAAAAGCGTGCTGCCTGTCGTCACCAGCCCGGCCCGAGTGGCGACTCGCCCGACGGCCGCCCCTCGCGCCGCGTGAGGCGATAGCGGGCAAACGGTATCGCCATCGCCAGACATCGGTCCTGGGTTCCCGGGAAGGTTGATTGCGAGACGACCCGAGCGACCTGACCGGGTGACGAGGTTCCATCGGCGGAGTCAGCGTCGTCGGGGTTTGGGCGGGCGGGTTTGGCGGAGCTTCGCCCGGTTGAGACCGAACCCCTTACGCACCGACCGCATGCTCAGCTTCGACATCAGAAGCTGCTTTCGGGGCACCGAGGCGGTGGCGATCTCGAATGACCGCAGATACTCGTTGGCGCGTTCGACCTCTTCGACGTCCATGGTGCGCGCGCTGTAGGCGGCCTCGGTGGCCATATCGGCCAGAGGCGCGAGTTCGGTGGCTGCGTCGATCTTTCGAGCTCCGACCGCCACCAGTTCACGATCAGTGGCGCTGCGTGGCAAGCGCACGCCGAGGTCCATGAGCAGGTCAGTCCCGTTCAAGAAGGCCCCGACCACCTGCTCGTTGGTCGTGTCGGCCTCCGACCGCCTGAGGCGCTGTCGTTTCTTGATGTCCAGAATGCCGAGCACGTAGGCAACGGCAGCGATCAACAAAAGGAGCGGAAGGCCGATGCCGATCACACGGCCCCTGGAGATGACCGAATGCGTCGGTGCGCTCGGCGTCGTCGCGGGCGGCGTTGTGGCCTCGACGGGTGCGCCGGTGGTGGGCGGTGGTGTTTGTACCTGAGCGTTGGGCGATTGCGCATTCGTACCGCGCTGCGCCCGGCCCTCGGTCTGTGGCACGGGATCGAAGCTCTGCCAGCCGATGCCTTGGAAGGCCACCTCGGGCCACGCTATAGCGCTCGACGACATGATTTGCGACGAACCCTCGGGTGGGGCAAAGCCAACAGAGATCCGGACGGGTAACCCAACGGCGTGGGCCAGCATGGCGTAACCAGCAACGAACTGCTCGCGTCGACCCCGTTTGGTCTTGGTGAGAAAGAGGTCGAGCAGTCCGGCGGAGTGACCCGCCGGCGCCTGCGCATCAAGTGAGTAGTTGTCGCGGAGCGTCGCGGCCAATTTCTCGGCCCGTTCTCGATCCGTGGCGATACCGGCCACTATCTGACTGGCGAGGGTTTTAATGGATGCTGGGCCAGCGAAGTCGCCTTCGTAGGGGGTGACCACGTTGGAGTCCGCCACTGCGGTATTGGTACCGGTGTCTTCGAAGCCGAGCTCATTAGCAACGACGCGATACTTCAACCCGCTGACGACTGTGCGCGTCGACAAGAGACTCGACACCGTGGCGTCGGTGAGAACGGGAACCGAAATCTCGAATGTACGTCCTGACGGCGTGGGTAACCACTGACCTTCCAGATCCTTGACGGTGACCTGCACCGACCGGGCTCCTGGAGCATCAGCGGCGCTGCGTTGATCGACAAGGCGAGTACTGGCCTGTCGAAGGTTGGCCGGGCCCATCCATGCCCGGCCGTCGTACCGGTTGAGGCCAACCAATCGCCACCGACTCACCGGAGTACCCGCCGTCTCGAACAACACGGTGTCAGGCGTTCGAGTGCGCAGTTGATCAACCACCGTAAGCGGGCTGAGATCCTCCTCAGCTCGGGGTGAATCCGTCCGGTTATAGTGCGGGTCGAAGCGATTGCTGGACCCCAGTACACCAGAGCACACCACCGGGAGCGCGATGAGCCCAACGGCGCAAAGGAGGGCCACGCGGTGGGGCTGGCGGACTGTTACCACCGCGTCGTCCACGTCGGGTCGCACGACACGGTCTTGGGCGGCGCCCCAAAGTACAGCGAGAGAAAGGGCGACAAAGGCCACCAGAAACCGGGCCGATGGCGGCCCGGCTTGGGCGGCGAACAGCGCGATGGCGCCCAGCATCGTGAGCGACGGCAGGAGGCGAGCGGGACCAATCCATCGCTCAACGGTCGCATGCGCGGTGATGGCACTGGTTGCCGCAGCAAGGAACACGACAAATCCGAATGCGACCGGGGTGGTGGCTGATGGCCATCGGCCGCTCAACAAGGTGCCGGCACCCGAGCGGAACGACGAAACAAGGTCTCCGGGCAGCTGGCCGTGAGCCGCCCGGATGGCCAGAGCTTGGGCAATCACCACGGTCGCCGAGCTCACTAACACCCGGAGCCAGCGGGCGAGACGGGCCGCCGC
>JAYTVF010000396.1:0-3694 GCA_043744155.1 Acidimicrobiia bacterium
GGGAACATCAGCCCGCAGTCGATGAGCAGAATGCGACGATCGCCGCCCTTCTTCCCGTTGTCGACAGTCTGCTCGATGGCCATGCAGTTGCGGCCGATCTCGCCAAGGCCGCCGAGAAACACAATTCGAACCGGTTGAGGCATTAGGGAACCTTCAAGTGAGTGAGCAAGCAGGAGACAGGACGTTCAGGAGATGACGTTCAGGAGATGACGTTCAGGAAATAGGACGTTCAGGAAATAGGACGTTGGGGAAACGCATCGCGCCACCTTTGCAGGTTGGCCCACACTTGCGGTGCTCGCGTCTCGACGAACTCGGGAGCCGGGCCCATCGGCAGGCGTGCCTGACCAACCTTGAAGCCCAAGTGGCGCATCATCGCTTTCGTTGGAATTGGGTTTGGCGCGTCGTCCCCGGTCTCGAACGCGAAGCTCTCCAGCAACCGGGCATTGACCAATCGCGCACCGACCGTGTCGCCCTTTTCCCACAGGTCAAACATCTCCTGATGGTCAGCCGCCGTCCAGTGGGTGGCAACGCCGACGACGCCGACGATTCCGCTTGCCAGCAGCGGCAACGTCAGCGAATCGTCACCGCTGTAGACCTCCACGCTGTCGGGTGCCCGAGCAATCAACACCGCGGTCTCACCGGGGCTGCCGGCCGCATCCTTGAGAGCAACGATGTTGGGAACTTCGAACAGGCGCAGCAGCGTCGCGGTGGAGATCTTCCGGCCGGTGCGCACGGGAATGTCGTAGATCATCTGCGGCAGTGGCGTGCTGTCGGCCATGGCCCGAATGTGGGCCTCGATCCCGGCCTGCGACGGTCGGTTGTAGTACGGACACAACGCCAGAATGCCCGCCGCTCCGAGAGCCGTTGCCTCCTTGGTGAGGTGCACGGAATGGGCGGTGTCGTTGCTGCCAGTGCCAACGATCACAGGAATGGTGACGGCCTCTACCACCGAGGCGAACAGGCTCAGCTTCTCATCGTCGGACAGTACCGGGCCTTCACCAGTGGTGCCAGCGACGACGAGGCCGTCGTGGCCATTGTCCTGCAGCCACCGGGCGAGACGCTGTGCTTCGTCGAGATCGAGGACACCGTCGCCGTCGAAGGGGGTGACCATCGCCGAAAGGACGCGACCGAAGCGTGCCATCAGATTCCGCCGTGCACTGGGTGATCGGGGCGCTGCGTGACGACGAGTTCTCTGTGCGGTTCCATCCCCACATCGTTGCGGCTGCAACGCATCACACCAGTAGCCATATTTCTTTCACCTTTCACCACTCGCTGGCACGTCTGTGCCAGCCGCAGACCGGTCTGACTGCGCAGCGTACGCGTCGTATCGTAGTGGACCGGACTGGCCGCGAACCATCGAGGAACGGTGTCGTCGATGCAGTGTTCCGCCACTCCGCCAATCTGTGCAAGCCTGGCGGTCGGTACTCAATCCGGAAGGGGTTCGTAATGGCGGAGGCTCTGGTCGCGGACAGCGGCGTGGCAAGCAAGGGTTTGAAAGGAGGTTCGCTGGGTCTAGTGGCGGTCATCGTGATCGGTGTTGCGTCGACAGCGCCCGGTTACAGCTTGGCCGCAAGCATCGGTTTGGTCACGGGCGAAGCGGGTGTCAAAGCACCGTTCATCCTCTTGTTTGCATTCGTGCCGATGGCATGCATCGCTGCCAGCTTCTACTACCTGAACAAGGCAGACCCTGACTGCGGCACCAACTTCACGTGGGGTGTGCGAGCCTTCGGACCAAAGGCTGGCTGGATAGCCGGCTGGGGCTGCATCGTGGCCGACTTGGTGATCATGCCCAACCTGGCCGGCGTCTCGGGCCAGTACCTGGTCCTGCTGTTCAACGAGCCGGCCTCGAACAACATCTACCTCACCACCGCCATCGGCATTCTGTTCATCATCGCCATGACCTGGATCTGTTGGAAGGGCATCGAGCTCTCCGCTCGCTCGCAGGTCATTCTGCTGGGCACCGAACTGCTGGTGTTGGGAGCGTTCGCGATCGTGGCGTTGGTCAAGGCGTCGGGTGATGGCATCACCCGCACGGTCGACGGCGTCACCTACCGATCGGTGTCGCCCAGTCTCAGCTGGCTCTCACCGTCGGGTCTCTCCACCTCGGCGATCACCGCCGGCTTGGTCGTGGCCGTCTTCATCTATTGGGGCTGGGACACCTGTGTGTCGGTCAATGAGGAGGCGAAAGACTCCGCCACCACACCGGGACGGGCGGCGGTGTTGTCCACGGTTGTGCTGTTGGTGATCTATCTCGTCGTGTCGTTCGGGTCTGTTGCGCTTCTTGGCCCGCAGTTCGTGACGGATCACGCAAGCGATTCGCTGGCTGCGTTGGGCGACGTTGCACTGCCGAAATTCCTGGTCAAGCTCTTGATCATCGCAGTGCTCACGTCCGCGGCGGCCTCCTGTCAGACCACGATTCTCCCGGCGACTCGCACGATGCTGTCCATGGGTGCCCACGGCGCTGCGCCGGCGAAACTGGCGCGCATCGACCCCAAGCGACTCACCCCTGACTACAGCTCGTGGTTGTTCGGCGGCGTATCCATTGCCTGGTATCTGTTGCTGGTGGTGGTCAGCCACAACACCGACACAGACCTCTACACCAGCTCCATCGGCGCGGTAGGAATGGCGATTGCCGTGTACTACGGTTTGTCGGGCATCTCGTGCGTCGTGTACTTCCGTCGCTGGGTGACCAAGTCGATCAAGAACTTCATTCTCATGGCGGTGCTACCCGGTGTCGGCGGCACGTTGCTGCTCTTCGTCTTCTACAAGACCGTCGCCGACAACCTCGGTAGCGGAGGCGATCACGTGCTCCTCATCACAGGCACCGGCCTGCTCATCCTCGGTCTGCCGGCAATGTTCTGGTGCTCGATGAAGTATCCACAGTTCTTCTCGTACCGGGCGGACCCACCGGAACTGGTGAAGGACCCGAACAGTGATGACACATTGGCGGCCCCGCTGGGGACGTACACGAAGACCAATCGAAAGGGAATCTGAGATGGCAGGCGAACTAGTGGTCGGCGTCGGCGGCGACGGCAGCGGGTTTCAGGCAGCCCGTGTTGCGGCCCGGGTCGCACATCTCATGCAATCGACGCTCGTGCTCGTTTTCGGGTACGAGTCAGTTGCCATGGGACCGCGCGGAGGCGTCCTCGAGGAGCAGGTGGCAGCGGTCGGTGACGAAGCCATCTCGGAGATTCGCGACGAACTGCTCGCGACCTACCCCAACCTCACCATCGAGGTCGAGCTGGTGTCATCGCGCCCTGTCGACGCACTCATCGAAGTCGCCGCTGCCCGCGGTGCCGAGGCAATAGCAGTCGGCCACGGCGGCAGCGGCCCCCTCAAGGCAGCGTTGCTGGGCAGTATCACGTACGAAATCGTGCATCGTTCGCCGATCCCCGTGCTCGTCGTTCCCAACGACCAGGCCGACGAGTCCTAGCCCCACGCAGCCTGCACCGCGACCGCCCGAGCAAGCAGGGCCGGGATTTCGCGCAGACGGTGCCATTCCTGCCGGCACACGCTGCACGCGTCGAGATGCGTGCGGACTCGCGCCCGCTCGTCGTTCGATTCCAGGCCAAGGACGTAGGTTCCCAGGGTCTCGTCCGGGTGGGAATGAAGGGTCATGACACCAGTCCGGCCGCGGCGAGTTCTACGCGAAGGCCCCTCAGTGCCATGAAAACTCGCGACTTGACCGTTCCCA
>JAYTVF010000397.1:0-3689 GCA_043744155.1 Acidimicrobiia bacterium
TCGAGGCGGGCAGGATCGACATGATTCTTGCCGGTGCCCGTGCACAGTCGGTGCCCGACCCACTGGCCGATTCGCCGACGTGGCCAGCTCGATTCGAAGCCACGCTGCGCGAGACCGACCCGGTGCGCCTGGCTCGAGTGTTCCGTGGCGCTGCCAACACCGACCTTCCCTCTCCCGACGACATCTCAAAGCTCGTCATGCCCACCAAAGTCCTGGCCTGGTCGGGCGACCCTGGTCATCCCGTGAGTACGGCGGAGGGTCTGGTGGAACTGATGCCGCACGCGACCCTGTCGGTGGCGCGAACCGCTCGCGATCTGTCGAGATGGACGCGTCAGGCGATTGAGTTCATTGGCTCGGTGGGCTGAGGCCTGCGGCCGAGCTGGATCTTCGGTTGGGTGCTTTGGGCGTGTTGGCCTGTTGGGATTTTAGCCGCCGATGACTTGGATTTTGGCGACTCGAATACCGACGTCGACGGCGAATGTCGCTGGTGGCAGTGTGCCGGATCGTCCGTCGCTGGTGGACCAAGGGAAATCCCAAGTGATGAGGATCCTGGCGGGGAAGGTAAGGTTCGGGGCGTCTTTGGAGGTCTCGGGATAGCTGTAGGAGCAATCGCCTTTCTCGATGGGCTTGGGCTTTTCGCAGCCGATGATCGCTTCGCTGTTTCCGGGATCGAACGACACCTTTTGCACTGCGGGTGCCATGGTGATTCCCGATCCGGATGGCAGTACGGCAGATAGTGCGGGCATCCCAAGTTGGGCCGCGGTGAACCACAATTGCATGGGATGTTTGCGATACTGCCAGGGTTCCAGTGGCGGTGAGAAGGTCGGTAGCGGCTTTGGGATGGTACGGCGGGCTTCGGCGTACATCTGCTGGATGGTGTAGTTGTCATCGGCGATGGTGATCCAGGTCCATGGGCCGGGTACTCCGTTGCAGAGCGGTCGTCCAAGTCGTTCGGTCAACATCGCGTCCGTTCGAAACGCCGATCCTGCGAGCCCTGTCGCGTCGTTCTGCTGATACCACTCCCACCCGCATACCATCCCCGTTGGCGCCGCTGCCCCCGCTGTCGCCTCGCCGTTACTGACCGTGATCACCTCGGCCTCCTGACCAGCAGCGGTGCCTGCGTAGGCAACGGGTGATTGCAAAGTCAGTCCGAACGTCAGGAGCGATCCGATCAAGGTCAGCCGCACGTGTTGCGACCTTTGATATCGCTCAATTTTGTTGTGTCGCCAACGAGCCAGTGAAGGTCTTCGAGATATACGACGTATTTGCGGTATTGCGAATTCCGCTCGCTATTGATGAGCACGTCAGTTCCGTCGGGAGCTCCTCTAACCTGAAAAACCGGCACGGCGTCCCAGAGGCAAACGTGCACAACTGCCGAGCGCCCATCGTCGGCCAGCATGACGCCGGTCACCACCATGGAATACTTGTCGGTGTCGGTTTCCCGTGCCTCGTAGTTGCGCTCGACCATTTTGCTGACGCCGATGGTCATGTTGGTGCGAAGGGTTCCTTGTTCGGCGGTGATGGCGGCGACGTCGCATTTTGTGGGGGCGGAGAAGCAGGCGATCTGTTGTCGGCCGTGCTGCACAACCACGTGTGCGATGCGCTGCTCAGTCGATTCGAACGCTGTGGTGGTGGTTGGTTGGATTGTCGTGATGGTGCTTTGGGCGATCGACGTTGTAGAGGTCGCGGTCGCACTCGTGCTTTGGGCGGCTGGAATTGGCTCGGCTGGTGGCGCGGATGTGACCGCGGTCGATGGTGGACTGATCGGCTTGGGTGATGGGCTTGCGGCTGCGCCGCCGCACGAGGTCAACAGAACAACTAGGAAGGCACCGCCGCGCCGGATTCGCATATCGAGAAGGTACGCGAGCACACCTTGAGCGGGAAGGCTTTGAGTGAAGGCTTGCGACGAACTTGTGTCTCTCGAGAAAATCCGCTCTGTCGACGGTGCCGGGCATGTCGCCAGCGTTCCACAGGTCGTTGGACCCGACCTCGTTGAGCACGCCACATCCGCATCTGTACAGATATCCTCCGGACGGTCTAGGCGCGACAGCAAACACGGGCACCCCATCCGCGTGTGAAGAAAGTTATTGCCATATTGGAAAGTGACTGTCTATACTTTCTAATATGGAAAGTACTTCCAATCCTCAGGAATCGTTGTCGGCCATCGCCCGGTCCCAGTGCTCGACGTGGGCGCCCCGTTCCGTGCCGAAGTGGTATTGGTGGGGTACCGGCCTGCTAATGGGCGTCTACCTTGCGACGATCGGCATTCAGAGCACGTCGGTGCGGGCAATCGCCGTGGTGATCTACGTGGTGTTGCTGTCGGTGCTGCTCCAGGTCTACTTCCGCAGGGTCGGCTTCGCGCCGCGGCTGTGGAAGTCGGGCTGCCCTCGGCCACTCACGATCGCCAAAGTCTTCGGGGGCCTTCTTGTCGGCGGTGCGATTGCGGTCGCGTTTATGTTGGTCTTCGTTCTGAAGGTGGTGCACCCGTGGCTGGTGGTGGGCATATTGTGCGTGCCGATCATGGTCATCGGGGGCCCCATCACCGAACGCATGTACCGCCGAGCGTACGACCGTTGGCTCGCCACCGAGGCGGCCGCATCGTGACCGAAGCCACGTTCAACGAACTCATCCATGCATCGACCCGACTGTCGATCGTGGCGTTGCTCGCCTCCACCCAGTGGGCCGAGTTCGCCTTCGTGCGCGATGAGGTGGGTATCAGCGACTCGGTTCTCTCCAAGCAGATCACCCTGTTGGAGCAGGCCGGGTACATCCAAGTGAAGAAGGGGTACGTTGGCAAACGCCCTCGTACCTGGGTGCAGCTGACTAAATCAGGCCGTGCCGCTTTCCAAGGCCACGTCGCCGCCCTCCAACAACTTGTCACCCGAGCGAACACGCCGACCCCGGCGGCAGAGACCTCACCTGCGAACTGAGGCAACTTTACAACGACAGGGACATCTCCCGTGAGTACGGCGGAGGGTCTGGTGGAACTGATGGCGCACGCGACCCTGTCGGTGGCGCGAACCGCTCGCGATCTGTCGAGATGGACGCGTCAGGCGATTGAGTTCATTGGCTCGTGGTGCCGGCGCTTTGGGCGATCGACGTTGTAGAGGTCGCGGCCGTACTCGTGCTTTGGGTGGCCGGAATTGGCTCGGCTGGTGGCGCGGATGTGACCGCGGTCGATGGTGTACCGACCGGCTTGGGTGATGGGCTTGCGGCTGCGCCGAACGAGTCAACTCTGGCAGGTGTGGGTTGTCGTGTGGCAACAAACCTGGCTCATCAGCACGCCTGAAGGGACTCGGTACGGGCTTAGGGTTCGAGGGTGACGTCGTCGCCGAGGCGGACGAGGCCGGGTTCGAGCACGCTGGCATACATGCGGCTGACCGGACCGCGGTCGTGGTGCATGAGGGAAAAGTCGCGGGCGATGAACCACTGGGCATTTTTGGCGCATGGCAGGGCCCACAGGGTGGCTTCGAGCAGGGCTTCGCCGACACGAATTCGCACGCCAGCCTGCACTTGTCCCCACGGGATGCCGATAGTGGTGATGTTCTCACCGGCGCTGCCGTAGGCGATCGGATGCCCTTCGGCCGCAAACGCGTCGATCACTTCCGCTGACCAGAGGCACACCGCCTGCCAGGGGCGACCGTGATGCAGCCGGGTGCGTTGCTTGTCTCCGACCGGGCCGCGCTCGT
>JAYTVF010000398.1:0-12941 GCA_043744155.1 Acidimicrobiia bacterium
GCTTGCAGCACATCAACCCACTGTTGCACGTAGGCGGCTTGGAGCCGCCGCACCTGATGCCGGTCCGATTCGCTGACGCGCACCAGATCACGAAAGTGCACCGTGATCAGTTCGGGATGTCGAACCGCGAACGCGACGTGCGCTCTGAGAAGCGAATCGAGCCGGTCTGGCGCACTCAGCGCAAGCTCGGCGATTGCGCTTGCTTGCCGATTGAGGTGGCCGCTGATCGAGATCAGCATCTCGCCCAGCATGGCTTCCTTGCCCGAGAAATGGTGATAGAGCGCGGGCCCTGAGATACCCGCCGCCGCGCCAACATCGTCCATGGTGACTCCGGCGAATCCTCGCTGGGCAAACAGCCGTGCGGCCACAGTCAACAGTTGCTCACGCCGCGAAACGGGGCCATCACGAGAGAGCAGGACAAAGGCTGAGCCACCGAGCACGGCCGAAAGGATAGCAGCGGTCATCCCCTCGCCTTAGTCATGCCTAAGATGAGCTTAGTGATGCCTAAGTACACCTCCGAGGGCCCGACGTTGCGGACCAACGTCGTCGCAGCCAGCTCGAGCTTCGAGACGAACAGGGCCGCGCTTGACACGCTCGTTGCGGATCTTCGGATCCAACGCCAAGCCAGTTCCGCCGGCCCAACCGCCGCCCGCGATCGCCACGTGTCACGGGGCAAGCTGCTCCCGCGCGACCGGGTCGACACGCTGCTCGATCCCGGTTCACCCTTTCTCGAGCTCTCCCCCATGGCGGCCTTTGGCATGTACGACGATGAGGCACCGGGCGCCGGCATCATCACCGGCATCGGGCGAGTCGCCGGACGCCTGGCGATGGTGGTGGCCAACGACGCGACGGTCAAAGGTGGCACCTACTACCCCATTACCGTGAAAAAGCATCTGCGTGCCCAAGAGATCGCTCTCGAGAACCGACTGCCGTGCATCTACTTGGTTGACTCTGGTGGCGCCTTTTTGCCCGAGCAAGATGACGTGTTTCCTGATCGCGAGCACTTCGGCCGAATCTTCTTCAACCAGGCCAACATGTCTGCGGCCGGAATTCCCCAACTCGCCGCGGTTCTCGGATCGTGCACCGCCGGCGGAGCCTACGTTCCGGCCATGAGCGATGAGGCCATCATCGTGGCGAATCAGGGCACCATCTTTTTGGGCGGCCCGCCGTTGGTGAAAGCAGCAACCGGTGAGGTGGTATCGGCCGAGGACCTCGGTGGCGGGGCCCTTCATGCCCGAACCTCGGGGGTGGTCGACCATCTTGCCGACGACGATCGCCATGCCCTGGCGATCATGCGAGGCATCGTCGACACCCTCGCCCACGACCCGCCGGAGCCAGATGCGCGGCCTGTCGACGAGCCGATCATGGACGCCCGCGATTTGCACGGCGCGGTGTCGGCCGACTCTCGGTACCCCTACGACGCTCGCGAAATCATTGGCCGCATTGTCGATGGCAGCCGGTTCCAAGAATTCAAGAGTGAGTACGGTACGACGCTGGTCACCGGATTCGCGCGCATTTACGGTCGGCGAGTCGGCATCGTCGCCAACAACGGCGTGTTGTTCGGCGAGTCCGCCACCAAGGGAGCGCATTTCGTCGAGTTGTGCGATCGGCGCGGCATGCCGATCCTGTTCTTGCAGAACATCACCGGCTTCATGGTAGGCCGAGACTACGAAGCGGCCGGTATCGCCAAACACGGCGCCAAAATGGTGACCGCGGTGGCGTGCGCCAGGGTGCCAAAGCTCACCGTGATCGTGGGTGGATCGTTTGGCGCCGGCAACTACAGCATGTGTGGGCGAGCCTACGGGCCCCGATTCCTGTGGATGTGGCCGAACGCCCGCATCTCTGTGATGGGCGGCGACCAGGCCGCTGCGGTGCTGGCCACCGTGCGCCGAGATCAGATCGAGGGTCGCGGCGGCGCATGGTCGGCCGACGAAGAACGCGCCTTTACCGAGCCGATCAAGGCCCAATATGAGCAGCAGGGCCACGCGTACTATTCGACGGCCCGGTTGTGGGACGACGGTGTCATAGAGCCGCAGGACACCCGCATGATTCTCGGTTTGGCACTCGAAGTTGTCAACCGAACCCCCCTCGCGCCCATCTCCAACGGCATCTTTCGGATGTGACGACGATGTTCTCCACTGTCCTGGTCGCCAACCGAGGTGAGATCGCCGTCCGCATCGTTCGCACCCTGCGGCGTCTAGGCATCCGCTCCGCTGCCGTCTACAGCGACGCCGACGCCGACGCTCGTCATGTGCGAGAGGCCGACATCGCCATCGCCATCGGCCCGTCTGCGGCACAACATAGTTATCTCTCCATCGAGCGCATCATGCAAGCCGCCGAAGGTGCCAATGCCGATGCCCTGCATCCCGGATACGGTTTTCTCGCCGAGAATGCCCGACTGGCCGAGGCATGTCGATCTGGGGGCATCACGTTCATTGGGCCGCCAGCCACGGCGATACTGGCGATGGGCGACAAAATCGAGTCCAAACGTATGGTGGCCGCTGCTGGCGTGCCTGTCGTGCCCTGGGTGGATGGTCGTGGCCTCAGCGAGGCCGACATCGTGCAGGCTACCCAAGCCCTGGGTTTCCCGATTTTGATCAAGCCATCGGCGGGCGGCGGCGGCAAAGGGATGCGACTCGTAAACGACGCTGCGGCATTGTCCGCCGAACTCACGGTGGCACGCCGCGAGGCGCTTAATGCTTTCGGTGACGACGCGTTGCTACTCGAGCGCTATCTCGAACGGCCCCGCCACATCGAAATTCAGATCGCCGCCGACATGTTTGGCGACATCGTGCATTTGGGCGAACGAGAGTGCAGCCTCCAGCGGCGCCACCAAAAGATCATCGAGGAGGCACCATCGCCGTTCGTGTCCCCCGCCATGCGCAGCGCCATGGGCGCTCAGGCCATCGCGGCCGCCCGGGCCTGCGGGTACCACAATGTGGGTACCGTCGAATTCATCGTGCCCCACGACAGCACCGGCGAGTTCTTCTTCATGGAAATGAACACCCGCCTGCAAGTCGAACACCCCGTCACCGAAATGGTATGGGGTGTCGATCTGGTCGAACTGCAACTACGCCTGGCGGCCAGCGAGCGTTTGGCCGATCAATCGATGCCGACCGGGACCGATGGCCACGCCGTCGAGGCGAGGGTCTACGCCGAGGATCCCGGCCACGGTTTCCTTCCAACCGGGGGCACAATCCTCAGCTTGCGTGAGCCCTCCGGTCCGGGGATTCGTGTGGATTCGGGCGTTCAGGCGGGGTCGGTGGTCGGCTCGCAGTACGACCCGATGTTGGCCAAGGTCATTGCGCACGGACCAACTCGTCAGGTAGCCCTTGCTCGGCTCGACGCCGCGTTGGCGAGCTACCCCGTCCTGGGGCTGGCGACCAACATCAGTCATCTGCGATCGCTTCTCTCCGCCCCCGAGGTCATCGAAGGCCACCTTGACACCACGCTGGTCGAACGGCTCGTCGAACGCTTCGACCCACCCGAGATCGACCCCGCTGCGCTCGCCGCGTCGACCCTTGTGATAGCAGGGGCCGATCGGCGAGAGCCTGTCGGTTCCGCGTGGGACTCATCGTTTGGCTGGCGCAACGGCGGCGCCACCCCGGCGACATACCGCCTGCGAGTCGATCACGACCGGGTGGTCACGACGACCGCCCGATGCGTCGACGGAGCCTGGCTTTTGACGATCGATGGGGCCCCCGAAACCACCGCCTCCGTCGGGTGGGACGCCGATCGCCTGCGGTGCCGGTACGCAGACCGCGTCATCACATTCGACGCCGCAACGGCGGCCGATGGCAGTCTTTGGATCGGGCTCGGCGGCCAGACCTGGCATCTCGAAACACTTGCCGCACGTCGCGCTGACCGAGCCGAGAAGGCCGGTTCGGCAGGCCCCGTGCTCAGCCCGATGCCGGGCACGCTGTTGGCCGTACATGTCGCTGAGGGCGACATGGTTATCGCCGGGCAAGCATTGGCCATTGTCGAGGCCATGAAGATGGAACACGTCGTGCGCGCGTCCGCGGCTGGCATCGTGACCGTGGTGCACGCAGCCGCCGGCAAACAACTCCAAATGTATGAGCCGATCCTCGCGATCGAGTCAGTGAAAGGCACCGAGCCATGACCTCGTTTGAGCTCTCCGAAGACCACGAGATATTCCGGAAGGTTGTCCGTGAATTCGCTCAGGACCGCGTGGCGCCCCACGCTGCTCAGTGGGATGAGGATCATCACTTCCCGGTAGAGGTGGTGAAGGAAATGGGTGTCCTCGGGCTGTTCGGACTGATCTTTCCCGAAGAGTGGGGCGGCAGCGGCGCCGATTTCGCCACCCTTTGCGTCGCCATAGAGGAGCTTGGGCGCGTCGATCAGGGTGTCGGCATCACCCTGTCGGCTGGGGTCGGGCTTGGAGCAAACCCGATCTATCGCTTCGGCAACCACGAGCAGAAGGCAACGTGGCTGCCCGACTTGGTTGCAGGAAAAGCCCTCGGTGCCTTCGGGCTCACCGAGCCCGACGCCGGCAGCGACGCCGGAGCGACGCGAACGCGAGCCGACCGCGATGGGGACACCTTCACCCTCAATGGTTCCAAAGCGTTCATCACCAATTCAGGCACCCCGATCACCTCGGTGATCACGGTGACGGCCCGCACGGCCGAGGGAATATCGACCTTCCTCATACCCGCAGGCACCCCCGGATTGGTAGTCGAGCCCTCCTATCGCAAGCTGGGATGGCACAGTAGCGATACTCACGGGCTCACCATGAACGACTGCAGCGTGCCCAGCGAGTCGCTACTCGGCGCTTCGGGCCGCGGTTTCGCCAACTTTCTTTCCATCCTCGACGACGGCCGCATTGCCATCTCAGCCCTGGCTGTCGGCTGCGCCCAGGCTTGCCTCGACATGGCCCTCGAATACGCCAAGCAACGCCAAGCCTTCGGCGGACCTATCGGCCGGTATCAGGCGATTGCGTTCTCGCTCGCCGACCTGGCCCTGTCGGTCGAAAATGCGCGTAACCTCACCTACAAGGCAGCGTGGCTCAAGCAGATAGGGCGACCGATCGGGCAGGCAGCTGCCATGGCCAAGCTGTACTCCACGGAAGCTGCGGTGACCGCAACCCGGATCGCCACGCAGGTGTTCGGAGGGTCGAGCTTCATCGAGGAATCCCCGGTCGCCCGCTTTTATCGAGATGCCAAGATCCTCGAAATCGGTGAAGGCACGAGCGAAATTCAGCGACTGGTGATCGCTCGTTCACTCGGCCTCCCCATGTCATGACCCGGGACGCGTTCCCGACCTGATCACTGCCGGCAGCAGCGCGAGAACCAACGCATCGATGTGAGCCTCCAACGCCGCCGAGTCGCTGCCGACGTCGTACAGGGCCGACAAGCCGAGTCGGTCACGGCGGGCGGTCAGCAGCGCAATTTCGGCCGAGCAGGCGTACGGCAGTGCCGCGCCCATAAGGAGGTGATGCGTGATCGCTAGGGGAAAGGGCACGGCACCGGGCCACTCCGCTAGCTCTTGCCAGAGGGCGAGGAGTGCGTCATCGATGGGCCCGAGATGACTGTCCACCAGCCATTCCAACCGAACGGTATCAGCCGTCGATTCGTGCAGAATGATGCCAAGCAGCTCGGGCCGGGCCGCGGCCGAACGCACCACTGCACCGATCGCCTCGACGAGCCGCTGGCGAGCATCGGTCGACAGCTGGAAGACCCGGGATAGCTCCACATCCAACTCGGCGATGAGACTGTCGATGACCTCTTTCCAGAGCGACAGTTTGCTGCCGAAGTGATAGTTGATCTGCGGTTGCAGCACCCCGGCATCGAGCGCAATGTCACGCAAACTCGCCCCCTCGAAACCGTGCCGGGCGAAATGCCGTGCGGCCGCCGACAACACGGCCGTGTGAATGTCGGCTCGTTGCCGCTCACGAGCCTTTCCCTGTTGAAGCATGATCGAACGATAACCGACAAATCACTTGATAAGTGCATGTTGACTCTGGAGGTGATAGACCAAAGTTCATCTCGAACCTTAGGGGCTCATACCAGATGCAGATACAGATCAACGTGAATGGCACGTCGCATTCCAGCGATGTCGAACCACGAACACTCCTCGTCCACTACGTCCGCGAGCAGTGCGGGCTCACCGGTACCAATATCGGCTGCGACACCAGCTCGTGCGGCGCGTGCACCCTGCACGTCAACGGCGAGAGCGTCAAGTCATGCACCATGCTGGCGGTGCAGGCTGACGGGGCCGACATCACCACCATCGAAGGCCTCGCTGCCGCCGATGGCACCCTGCACCCGATGCAAGAGTCATTCCGCCAATGCCACGGGCTTCAGTGCGGCTACTGCACCCCGGGCATGGTCATGGCTGCCATCGGCATCCTGAACGAGAACCCAAATCCTACCGAGACTGAAGTTCGCCAAGGTCTCGAGGGCAACCTCTGCCGCTGCACCGGTTACCACAACATCGTCAAGTCCGTGCTCCACTGCGCCGCCGGAGCCCAGGCATGATCCCCGCCGCCTTTGACTACGTTCGGGCTGGTTCGGCCGAAGAAGCAATCTCGCTTATCGGCGAACATGGTGACGAGGCCAAGTTCCTGGCCGGCGGCCACAGCTTGCTGCCGCTCATGAAGCTGCGACTGGCCGCGCCATCGGTCCTGGTCGACCTGGGCCGCATCGCCGATTTGTCCTATATCCGCGATGCCGGCGACCACATCGCCATTGGTGCGCTTACCCGCCATCACGACGTCCAGCACTCAACCCTGTTGGCCACCGCCAACCCGCTACTGGCGCACGCGGCCGGGCATGTCGGCGATCCTCAGGTGCGCCATCGCGGCACCATCGGCGGGTCGATCGCCCACGCCGACTCGGCCTCCGACCTCCCCGCCGTTGCCGTAGCGCTTGGCGCCAGCCTGGTTGTCCAGGGCCCGAACGGAACGCGGGTCATTCCGGCCCGTGACTTCTTCCTTGGCTTCCTCGAGTCGGCTCTCGCCGCCGACGAGATGCTCACTGAGATCCAGGTGCCCAACATTTCCGGCGGCACATGGTCCTTCCAGAAATTCAACCGACGTGCGCAAGACTGGGCCATCGTCGGTGTCGCTGCATACAAGCACGGCAACAGCGCTGGCATCGGGCTCGTCAACATGGGCTCCACTCCGATTTACGCGGCGGCTGCCTCCGCAGCTGCCGCCTCCGGTGCCTCGCCGGCCGATGTAGCCGCCCTCGCGAACAACGAGAGCGAGCCTCAGGCCGACCTGAACGCCAGCGTCGAGTACCGCACGCACCTGGCCAACGTTCTGGTGCGCCGGGCCATGGAACAGGCCTCCTAACGCAGCTGTGACCCACTGTATCGACCACCTGGTGTACGCCACACCCGATCTGGAAGACACAGTGCAGCAACTCGCCCACGCCCTTGGTGTTCGACCGCAACCTGGCGGTCAACACCAAGGCTGGGGCACCCACAACTACCTGGCCTCGCTGGGCGAGGGTGTCTACCTCGAGATCGTCGGTCCCGACGCTCGGCAGGCACCTCCCTGTGGTCCGCGGCCGTTCGGCATTGATGAACTTCGCGGGCCGAGTCTGGTGACGTGGGCCTTGACGGTACCAAACATGGTCGAGGCTATTCGCGCCGCCCGAGCAGCCGAATATGACCCCGGAGCGGCGACATCGATGTCGCGGATGGCTGCAGACGGTTCGGTGCTGAGTTGGCAACTGACCACCCCGCCGCTAGGCGACGACGGGGGAATCGTGCCATTTCTCATCGATTGGGATGCGACCACACACCCATCGACAACCTCGGTGCAAGGCCTTTCGCTGCGGTCGATGCGTGCCGAGCACCCGACGCCACGGCTCATCGATGCGAGCCTACGAGCACTTCGCGCACCCTTGGCTGTGACTTCTGGTCTCGCCGCCGGACTCATCGCGGTCATTCAAGGCCCGGCTGGTGAGGTCGCCTTACACCGCTGAGGCTGCCGCCCGGTACGGTCTCGGGCGATGTATTCGTTTCTCCGTAAGCCCCGATGGTTGGCATTTCTGTTTCTCGGTGTTGTAGGCGCCATCGGCATGCCACTGCTCGGGCAGTGGCAAATAAACCGGTATCACGACAAGCAAACCGAGAACAAAGTCGTCAAAGATCGGCTCTCGCTCTCTCCCGTTCCCTTGCGCGTGGCGGTCTCGGACACGGCCACTATCGCTGATGGTGCGAGCAAGGAATGGCAGCGAGTCTCGATGACGGGCACCTTTGACGCGGGCCGACAGGTACTCATCGACCTTCGTTCGTACAAGGGCCACCCCGGCTACCACGTCGTGACCCCTTTACAGATGGACGACGGACGTGCCGTGTTGATCAACCGAGGGTGGGTACCTCAAGAATCCGCCGTCGACGGACCGCGCCCGAGCCCGACACCGCCCAGCGGCCAGGTCACCTTGGTGGGGCGTATTCGAGCCAGCCAAATTCGCTCCATCGGCCCCAAGGACAATCCGCTGGGCACACTGACAGTGCTGGCCCGTGTCGATGTCGAGCGGATCGGTCAGCAGACGCCGTATCGACTTGCTCCGGTCTACGTCGAGCTCATCAATCAGGACCCGATGCCGTCGGACGAACTGGCCCTCATCGAGGCGCGGATTCCCGACGCGGGTACCAACCTGTCGTATGCGATGCAATGGTTCTTCTTCACTGCGGTGGGCCTCATCACCTGGCCGATCATCATCCGACGCGAAGCAGCCCGTCGGTCCAAGAAAAAGAGCACCGGCTGACCCTGTTTCAGCGGCTCCGTTGGATGACCCGTGCCAGTACCCGCGGATCGCCGGTGGCCAGCGAGCGCCGAAGATCACTCGGGGCACCGGCCCACACCGCCCGCATCACGCCAGCCACTTCTCGTGAACCTGCCGCATCACCGAGGTAGTGAGCGATGTCGGCCTCGCCGAGGGAGAAGAACTGGTCGAAGAATTGCTGCAGGCCACCGAGATCCATGCGCAGCATCACATCGAGGCCGTATTCCTGTAATGCTCGTGCTCGCCGTCGGGTCGAAGGCCACCGAGCTGCCCAGGCCGCAGCCGCCACGGCATCGAGGGTCGCCCGACGCTGCAGCGCATGGGCGATCGCACTCGCCACCATTGGTGCCGCCCGGAGACTGGCCGCCAATGAATACCCTGTGACCGGATGAATGCCTCCGCCCGCTGCGCCGACGGCTACAACCTTGCCGGGCCGAGGCACCCGCAGCCCCATCGGGATGCGCACAACTTCGAGCTCTACGATGTTAGACAGGGCGACTCCCCGTTGGGCCATGCGGTGGCGCAGCGAGCAGCTGAGCGTGGTGTCCCTTACCGACTCACGGCTCGCCAGCACGGTCTCTTCTAGGAACCATCGGTCGTGATCCCACTGTTGCGCGTACAAGAAGCTCGGCGGCGCACCATCGGGCCGTGTTCCCGAGAAGTCCATCAGCACGCATCCGGTCGCATCGATCGGCTCTGACGGCGTGGCCACGATGCCGTAGGCGTACTGCCAGGCTGCCGCGGTGCCGTCACCTGAGTTCAGGCTGTTCGCTCCTCCCGAGGCATCAATGACGATCCGTCCCCTCAGGGATCGGGCGTCGCTTGTGAGAACCGTCGAACTCGTGCGTTCATGGCGAACGCCGACGACCTCGCCGACTGCCAAAGCCAGCCCGGCCCAACTTCCCCGGCGAAACAACTGGCCGAAGAGAGCATCGTTGTCGATCCGGGCATAGGGTCGGTCGAGCACATGGCGCTGGCGACCAGTGGCGGCAACGCTCGCCCATTGCTGCGCGATGACATGGCCCAAGCCCATCGCCTCGATCTCATCGACCCATGCCCCGTAGGTAGCGGGCCACGGTGCGGTCGGCTTCGGCGCGACCAGGACGGTTCGTAGGCCGGTTTCGCTACACGCAACAGCCGTCGCCCAACCCGCCGGGCCCGCACCGACGACAACAATGTCATGACTGCTGTCCACCGACTAGACCGTAGACCGTGATTGCCTGGCATGCCCTTGTCCGCTCCGACAACGTTGCTGTCGGCGGCATCGTGGCCGCGGCACTTGATGACGACGACCTGGTCATCTGGCGCGATGAGAACGGCCATCCCCACGCGCACGAAGCACGCTGCCCCCACAACTTCAGCCACTTCGCTGGTGTCGGCGAGGTACAGGGATGCGATCTCGTCTGTACGACCCACTTCTGGCGCTTCACTCCCGATGGGATCGGATTCCAACGTCTGTCCGACGGCACCCATCAGCCCATGCGGGATCTCCAGAAGTTCCGCTGTAGAGAGCATCAAGGCTGGATAGAGGTGGCGAGTGAGACAGACTAGGAGCATGTCAATCCTCGCTCAGCCCGCCTGGTCAGACCTTGCCGCCGGGGTGGCCACACGTCCCTCACTGCGCCAACTCTTCGTCGCAGACCCCTCTCGGGCCGCCAAGTACACCCATCCGGTCGGGGTCTTTCACGCTGATCTGTCCAAGCAACGATTGCCGGACTCTGTGTGGAAGGCCCTCATCGCCCTGGCGAGCAGCTTGGGAGTCGCGGAGCGACGCGATGCCATGTTCCGCGGAGACATCATCAATACCACCGAGCACCGAGCGGTATTGCACACCGCCTTGCGAGCGCCGCGCGGCGCCACCGTCATGGTCGATGGCCGCAACGTCATTCCTGATGTACACGACGTGCTCGATCGCATGGCCGTGTTCGCGAACCGGGTGCGCTCAGGGGAGTGGCGCGGCAGCACCGGCCAGCGCATCCGTAACGTCATCAACATCGGCATCGGTGGCTCTGACCTCGGCCCCGCCATGGCGGCATTGGCGTTGCGTTCGTGGTCTGACCGTGCCATGACATTTCGGTACGTCTCCAACGTCGACGGCAGCGATATAGCCGAGGCGCTCATCGGACTCGACCCGGCCGAAACCATGTTCATCGTGTCGTCCAAGACATTCACCACCATTGAGACGATGAGCAACGCCCGCTCGGCCCGCTCCTGGCTGGTAACTGCACTTGGGGACGCCGCGGTGCCCAGCCATGTGGTTGCGGTGTCAACCAATGCAGGCAAGGTGGGCGAATTTGGTATCGATACCGCCAACATGTTCGGGTTCTGGGATTGGGTCGGCGGTCGCTATTCGATGGATTCCGCCATCGGCCTTTCGCTGATGATCGCCATCGGCCCCGAGCAATACCACCAGATGCTAGCCGGCTTCCACGATATCGACGAGCACTTCCGAACCACCCCGTTCGAACAGAATGTGCCTGTCTTGATGGCACTTGCAGGGATTTGGGAGCGCAACATGCTGCACTCCCCGTCGCTTGGCGTCATCCCCTACTGCAACGAATTGATGCTTTTCCCGGCCTATTTGCAACAACTCGATATGGAGTCCAACGGCAAGCACGTGACACTTGACGGCTCACCAGTGGCCGGTGACACCGGACCAATTCTGTGGGGCACGCCCGGCACCAACGGGCAACACGCCTACTTCCAACTGTTGCATCAGGGCACCACGGTCGTGCCCCTCGACCTCATTGGTTTCGCATCACCCGTTCACGACATGGGCGTGCACCATGACCTGTTGATTGCCAACATGTTCGCCCAATCCGAGGCGCTTGCCTTCGGCAAGACGGGCGACGAAGTGCGGGCAGAGGGCGTACCGGAGGAGCTGGTGGCTCACAAAACCTTCCAGGGCAACCGTCCGACCACCGTGCTGCTCGGCACCTCCTTCTCGCCCCGAGCGCTCGGGCAGTTGGTGGCGCTGTATGAGCACAAAGTGTTCGTTCAGGGAACCCTGTGGGGCCTAAACAGCTACGACCAGTGGGGGGTCGAACTCGGCAAAGTTCTGGCCACACGAATCGCCGGTGAACTCGACGGCACCACCGGCCTCAACCACCACGACAGTTCGACCACCGCCCTCATCGCCCGTTACCGATCCCTTCGCGGCCGCTGAGCCAAAGCGACTCTGGGCCATCATGTGCCATCCGAGTAAAGGCGAGTCGTGGTGCGGTCCATCGGTGTTCTTTGCGTGATCTGGTCGCGTGGCGCAGCCAGATCACGCAACAATGTCTGGATTTAACCGTCACCGTCACCGTCACCGATGCGTGGCGCTGATGCCTCGCGCAATGATGTCGGCCACGGTCATCACGGTGGCCAACGGTGGCGCGGCGGGCAGGGAGGGGAAGACGGATGCATCGGCAAGGACGAGGTCATCGACACCGTAAACCCTGCCGGCTGGTGAAACGACGGCGCCTGGGTCACCGACAGGTCCCATGCGGCACGTCCCCGCGATGTGAAATGTGCCGTCCTCGTGCCGCAACAGCCAATCATCTAAATCGCTGTCGCTTCGGGCCGAGAGTTGGCCGACTGAGTGGCCGTCGGCGGCGGTCAATGCCGAGTCGACGGCAGCCACGGCCCGCAGCAGTGCTCGCATGCGGCGGCGGTCGTCGACGTCGTCGAATTGGCGCAGCATCAGGGCGCGTTCCGTCATCTCCCCGCGTGAACGGGTAGCGAGCAGCGTGAGCAACAAACCAGCGCCGCCGTGGGCTGTCAGCAGCACCGGGCCATCCCTTCTCGGCGGTGTCAACGACATCGGTGGTGCATCGTGACCGAACCAAACACCGCTGCGATCTCGAAGGGAAATGGATGGATGGTCACAGAGATTGGCACCGATTCCGTCGTGTTGCATACCGGATCTCCACAGAAGTCGAGGCGTCTCGATCGCTCCGGCGCAGCTGATGACGACGTCGGCTCCAATGACCCGACCATCAGTGGCCACCACGCCGACGGCGCGGTTCGCTTCAATGAGCACGCGATCGACGGCTGTAACCGTCTGCAGATCGACGCCCGCTCCTACCAATACAGGGCCCCACGGCAGGCGCGACCGGCCGTCGCCGAGAACGAGCGTCGGAGCGACTGGCCATCGGGCGCTCCCCCAGGTCTTAGAGGGCGCACCGACAACTCGAGGAGACA
>JAYTVF010000399.1:0-3669 GCA_043744155.1 Acidimicrobiia bacterium
GACGAATCGGATGCGTGCTCGACGGGAGAAGCTGGGTGAGGAAGATGACGCAGAGTTCCTCGGCGGGGTCCACCCAGAACGCCGTCGACGCAGCACCGCCCCAGGCAAATTCTCCTTTTGAGGAGAGCACCTTGTTGGCGACCGGGTCGTCGACCACCGAAAATCCAAGCCCGAATCCGACGCCGTGGAAGCTGGCCTCGCTGAACCCAGGTCGCCCGACCGTCTCGAGGTCGGCTCCCCCGGGCAGGTGATTGCGGGTCATGTAGTCGAGCGTGCGGCTGCCGAGCAGTCGCACCCCATCCACGCTTCCCCGACCGAGCAACATGTGGCAAAACCTCAGGTAATCCGACGCCGTGCTCACGAGGCCGCCGCCACCCGACAACATTTTGGGCGGGCGCGCGTATCCACGATCAGCTGGGCTCGGCACGGCCATGCCCGTTTTCGAATCGGGGGAATACAGACTGGCGAACCGGTGGAGCTTGTCGGGCGGAACCCAAAATGCGGTGTCGGTCATACCGAGCGGAACGAGAATTCGCTCGGCGAAGAACTGGTCGAGCGTTTGGCCGCTGACCATCTCGACCAGCCGCCCGAGTACATCGGTAGCAACGGAGTAGTTCCATTCGGTGCCCGGCTCGAACAACAACGGCAGGGCCGCCCACCGGTCACAACATTCGGCCAGATCGGCGCCAGCGGGTGCACCCCATGCGAATCCGGCGTCTCGATACATGGCGTCGACCGGGTGGGTGTAGTGGAAACCGTAGGTCAGCCCCGCGGTGTGGGTGAGTAGATGCCACAACCGAATCGGCTCGGTGGCCGGTCGCAACGTCGGCTTCGACGGTGGTCCATCGCAATAGATCTGCATCTCGGCGAAAGCTGGAAGCCAGCGCGAGATCGGGTCCTTCAGGGCGATAAGGCCCTCTTCGACCAGCATCATGATGGCGACTGATGTGATCGGTTTCGTCATCGAGAACATGCGCACGATGGTGTCGTCGGCGAAGACCCGACCACCGGCCATGTCGGCGTGCCCGTAGGTCGAGCGGTGCACCACCTTGCCCCGACGGGTGACCGCGACCTGCCATCCGGCCAGGCGCCCGTCGTCGACGTACTTCGCGAAATGGCGGTCGATGCGAGCCAGGCGAGCCGCATCCATACCGACATCACCGGGCTCGACCTCTTGGCGCACACTGTTCATCACGTCGGAGATACTCTCACCTCGACGGTGCAGCGGGCTCGCGATCGCTGGCAACATGGGCTCGCCACTCGCGTCAGCGCACATCGTGATTGCCGTGCAAGCGATGCACTCGATGGAGACACTGCCGCCGGGTACGTCAAACGTTGAGAAGTGGGCCAAGAGCGAGTACCTCGCCCGCATGTCGGGGTGAGGCTTTGCTGTTCGCGCTGCAGATCCTATCATTCGCAAAATGACGTATTCGCTCACAGGCAAGAAGGTCGTGGTTACTGGTGCGCTCGGCACGCTGGGGCGGTCACTGGTGCAACGGTTCTCTGACGAGGGTGCTGTCGTGTTCGCGTGGGATCGCCCCGATGCCGTAGACCCGCAGGCGACGCTCGAGGGCATGGCGTCGGGCGTCACCTACATCGGCTGCGATCTCAACAATCTTGCAGCGACCGAGGAGGCGGCAACGTCGCTGGCCAATTGTCTCGGTGGCATCGATATTCTCGTCAACAATGCAGCGTTCGTTACCAACAAACCGCACGAGGAATTCTCGATCGAAGACTATGAGGAAGAGATTCGCATCAACTCTTCCGCGGCGTTTGTTTTGGCGAGGGCCTTCAGTACTCACATGAAAGTTCGTCAAGCCGGAAAGATCGTCTGTCTGACGTCGCTCACCCTATCCGGCAACTGGGATGGTTTCGTGCCGTACATCGCATCGAAAGGTGCCATGTACGGGCTGGTTAAAGGATTGGCACGCGAACTCGGACATCACGGCATCAACGTCAATGGTGTCAATCCGGGCGCCATCGTTTCTGACGCTGAGTGGCGTCACTTCGGCGACAGACGCGAGGAATACCATCAGTGGATCCTTGATCGTCAATGCCTCAAACGCCGGATCGAACCTGCTGACGTGGCAAACCTGGTGCTCTTCCTCTCGTCCTCACAGGCGGATCTGATCACCGGCCAAGATGTTCACTGCGACGGCGGCTGGTAGCTCACCGACGGCTCGAGGTGCTGCACCCTCACCCCGTCGCTCAGCCCACGGGAGTTCAGCGACCCTCCTCGCCGACCATCCACGCTCGATCCACGACCCGAGCTTGGGTCTTTCCAGCAGTTCGTGGACAGGTCACCGACGACGACTCGTCGAATCACCAGGCCGCCATCGACGATTTCGACGTCGCCGACGGTCATTTGCGGGGGTCGATGAGTTCGGCGTGCGCGTCGACCACTCGTTGCAGGCCGGTAGCGATTCCTTGTCGCTGGGTCGCCGTGAGATACCGGTTGAAGTGCTTCTCGATTCCGGCGCGATAGACCGGCGCAGCTCGACGGAACGCCGCACGACCTGCGGGTGTGATCGTGGCAAGCGCGGCCCGACCATCGCCCGGATCGGCCACGCGTTCGACGAAACCTGCGTGTGCCAGTTCGGTGACCAGGCGACTAATCCGGGTTCGTGACAGCACCGCACGCAAGCCGAGTTCTTGCATTCGCAGCTGACCTCCGGATGCCGCTTGCAATTCGAGAAGCACGTCATACCACCCGAGCGAGATCACCCCGGCCGCGCCGAGTTCGGCTTCGATCGCCCGTACCGCCCGGCTCTGAGCGAGCAGTACAGCACGCCAAGCCGCAATCGAAGTGGCGTCGTCCATCACCTCCAGAGGATAGCATTTGCGTGCGTTAACACGCAATTGGTAGAGTTGCGTGCAAGGACACGCAATCACGTGTCCTTGTCGAAAGGAGCGGCTCATGTCCGCAACGCGCACCGTCGCCGAGCCCCACGTCGAGGTGCTTGTCTCCAAAGAGACCACGATGGAGATCAACGTCGAACTGATCAGTCCGACCTCGTGAGACCCGCCAGCGACCCGCTTGCGGTGTTCGAGGAACTTCTCGCCGCGGACCGTCACCTGGCCGTGCTGATCACTCCCGGCTCCGAGCACCTCGACCCAATCGACTCCCACGGAAACTAGCCCATGACCATCTCTGTCACGCCCGGCACGATCACTCTGTTCAGCGATCTCCTCTGCCCGTTCGCCCACATCGCTGTGCACCGCATCCACACCGCCCGCCACCGGCTTGGCCTCGACGGTGCTGTGCTCATAGATCATCACAGCTTCCCGATCGAACTCCTCAACGCCAGCCCGGGCACCCGCCATGGATCGGACTCCGAGATTCCGGCCCTCGGCAGGCTCGAACCCGAGGCCGGCTGGCAACTGTGGCAGGGCCCCGACTACCACTACCCAAGCACGGTGCTGCTTGCCTTTGAAGCTGTCCACGCAGCGAAGCGTCAAAGCCTCGCCGTGGCCGAAGCCCTCGACCGTGCGTTGCGGCGCGCGTTCTGGGCCGAGTCCCGTCCGATCCAGATGTTGCACGAGATCCGAGCGATTGCCGCCACGGTTGACCATCTCAACACCGAACGACTCGACGGCGATCTCACGGCGGGCGTCGCCCGCCGGGCCGTATTCGACGACCTGGCTGCCATTACGGCCGGGGAGGTAAAG
>JAYTVF010000400.1:0-3664 GCA_043744155.1 Acidimicrobiia bacterium
AAGGTTGCGTGCACCAACCAACCGGCGCCTGCAGGCTCGCCTGCCTGCCCGCCCGGCCACCTCAGTTGCACGGCGAACCGCTAACTGAACGGCATTGCCTCTAGCCGCGCATGTCCGCGAGGGCGCCGGCCACGAGCGGCTCGAGAGTGAGGTCGGGTTGATTGGCGAGCAGATGGTTGAGCCAATACTTCGATTCGAAGAGCGCCAGCAGCGTGCCGTCTGAGCGTTGCACGACTTCGACCCCACTCATGCGTGCGAGTCCGGCAATCGATTCCTTGTCGGTACGACGGGCCAGTGTGAAGCGGCTCGATGACATCTCGACCTTGGCCCCGAATTCGTTGGCCATACGGTTGGCGACAACTTCGAACTGCAGTTGGCCAACGGCGGCAAGAATCGGGGGATTCTCGCGGATATCGGGATGTCGCAGCACCTGGACCACGCCTTCTTGATCGAGCTGTTCGATGCCTCGGTTGAACTGCTTGTAGCGACCCGGGTCGAGCACACGCACAGTAGAGAAGAATTCGGGGGAGAAGCTTGGGATGCGTGGAAAGTTCACCTTCGGCCCTGCAAAGAGCGTGTCGCCAACGCGCACGTCGGTGGCGTTGACGAGACCGATAACGTCGCCAGGGTAGGCCTCCTCGATGGTGTCGCGTTCTTGGCCGAACACCGAGTGGGCATATTTGGTGGCGAAAGGCTTTCCGGTGGTGCCGTGCGTGACAACCATGCCCCGCTCGAACTTGCCAGAACAGACTCGAGCGAAGGCGATGCGATCTCGATGGGACCGATCCATATTGGCCTGCACTTTGAACACGAAGGCGCTGAAGTCGTCGTCGATGTGCCGGATCTCGCCCGAGTCGGCCGGTCGGTTGGTAGGTGAAGGCGCAAGGTCGATCACTGAGTCGAGCAGCAGACGCACCCCGAAGTTTGTCAAGGCCGAGCCGAAGAAGACCGGGGTCGTGATGCCAGCCCGGAAGGTTTCGTCGTCGTGGTCTGCCCCAGTGGCCTCCAGGAGATCTTGTTCGTCGACCGCGTGGTGCCAGGCCGAGCCTTCTTCGATGGCAGCGCGAGCCGCCGACACAAGTTCCTCTGGGGCTTCGGTGGCGCCGCGAGCGGTTCGAGTGAAGCGGATGTATTCGCCTGTGCGACGGTCAAGCACACCCCGGAAGTCGCCGGCGATGCCGACCGGCCATGTGACCGGCGTAGCCTTGACGTCGAGCAGTCGTTCGATCTCATCGAGGATTTCCAGTGGCTCGCGGCCCGGACGATCCCACTTGTTGACGAAGGTGAGCAGCGGTAGCTCTCGGGCCCGACAGACCTCGAACAGCTTCAGGGTTTGCGGCTCGATGCCCTTGGCTGCGTCAAGCACCATGACTGCGGCGTCGGCGGCGGCCAGAACCCGGTAGGTGTCTTCGGAGAAGTCGCGGTGGCCGGGGGTGTCGAGCAGGTTTACGACATAATCACGGTAGGGAAACTGCAGCACGGTGGAGGTGATGGAGATGCCTCGCTCTTGCTCCATCTCCATCCAGTCCGAGGTGGCACTGCGCCGACCCGCACGGGCCTTCACCGTTCCAGCGGACTGCAGCGCGCCGCCGTAGAGCAAGAACTTCTCGGTAAGGGTGGTCTTGCCAGCGTCGGGGTGGCTGATGATGGCGAAAGTGCGGCGTCGCTCTGCTTGGGTGGAAATGGCGCTCGTCACGTAAGACATCCGTCGTTCGGGGGATGCCCAGTCTACGGCCGGACCGCTGCCGGTTGAGAAACGGTCATCCGAGAATGCCGGACGTATCGAACACGTGTTCCAGAGACCCGACTATGATGGGGAGATGAACGTCGCGGTTGCAGTTCGGCATCATCTCGGTCCGGTCGGTAGCCTCCACGCCGATGTCTGACTCCCTGGTCGTACGTGGTGCTCGTGAACACAACCTGAAAAACGTCTCGGTCGACCTGCCGCGAGACAAGCTCATCGTCTTCACGGGTCTGTCCGGGTCGGGTAAGTCGAGCCTGGCCTTCGACACGATCTATGCCGAGGGTCAACGCCGCTACGTCGAGTCGCTGTCAGCTTATGCCCGCCAGTTCCTCGGTCAGATGGACAAGCCCGACGTCGACTTTATCGAGGGGCTCTCACCAGCCATTTCCATCGATCAGAAGGGCGGTTCGAAGAACCCGCGATCCACGGTTGGCACCATCACCGAGGTGTACGACTACCTCCGCCTGCTCTTTGCCCGCATCGGTGTGCCCTACTGCCCGAACGATGGCACCAAGATCGAGCGGCAGACACCGCAACAGATCGTCGATCGCATCCTCACCATGGCCGACGGTACCCGATTCCAGGTGTTAGCCCCCGTCGTGCGCGGCCGCAAGGGGGAGTACGACACGCTGCTCGCCGATCTGGCCTCGCAAGGGTACGTTCGGGCTCGCATCGACGGCGAAACGGTCGATATCGCGGAGTTCTTGAAGCGGCCGGAGAAGTTGGCGCGCTACGAGAACCACACCATCCAGATCGTCGTAGATCGTCTGGTGAAGCGAGACGACATCGAGCGCCGTCTCACGGATTCGTTGGAGACGGCCCTCAAGCTGGCCGAAGGCGTGGCCGAGGTCGAGCTGGTCACCAAAGATCCGAACGACGAGTCCGAAATCCTTACCTTCAGCCAGCATCTCGCCTGCCCGCTCTGCGGCACCAGCTACGACGAACTCGCGCCCCGCAATTTCTCGTTCAACTCGCCCTACGGAGCCTGCGACGCCTGTGACGGGCTCGGTACGGCCTATGAGGTCGACCCGGAGCTGATCGTCCCGAATCCCGAGATGTCGATCGCTGGGGGCTGCATCGGGCCATGGTCCTCGGCCCACACCCAGTACTTCGCTCGCTTGCTTGAATCGGTATGCGAGGCCAACGACATCGACATCAATGCGCCGTACTCCACTTTCACCAAATCAGAGCAGAAGCTGGTGCTCCACGGGGTGAAGGGCAAGGTCACGGTGCGCTACAAGAATCGTTACGGACGCAGCCGCCAGTACGAGACCGAGTACGAGGGTGTCATCCCGTGGCTGAAGCGCCGCCATGCCGATACCGAATCGGACTGGAGTCGGGAAGCAATGGAGAGCTACATGCGCGAGGTTCCCTGCCCGACCTGCTCGGGCGCTCGCCTGAAGCCGTCGACTCTGGCCGTAAAGATCGGCGGCAAGTCGATCTCGGAGGTATGTGACCTGTCGATCGGGGAGTCGGCCAAGTTCCTCCTTGGCCTGGAACTGTCTGAGCGAGACCGCATGATCGCCGAACGTGTCGTCAAGGAGGTCAACGCCCGTATGCACTTTCTTCTCGACGTCGGGCTCGACTATCTCAACCTGTCGCGCTCGGCCGGCACGTTGGCCGGTGGCGAAGCCCAACGCATCCGGTTGGCGTCACAGATCGGTAGCGGTCTTGTCGGCGTGCTGTACGTGCTCGATGAACCCTCGATCGGGCTGCACCAGCGGGATAACCACCGTCTCATCGAGACCCTGATCCGCCTGCGTGAATTGGGCAATACCGTCATCGTGGTCGAGCACGACGAGGACACCATCAAAGTCGCCGACTGGGTGGTCGATATCGGTCCGGGTGCGGGTGAGCACGGTGGCGAGGTGATCTATTCGGGTCCGGTGAAGGGGCTACTGAAGTCGAAGGAGTCGATCA
>JAYTVF010000401.1:0-3661 GCA_043744155.1 Acidimicrobiia bacterium
ACCCGCTGTCGAATGTGCTGGCCCATTCGACGGTACAGGAATGAAGCCTTTCGGATAACAGGTCGCGGGTAATGACGAAGTCATCCTCATCGTCATCGATGATAAGGATTCTCAAATTGGACGCGTCAGGGCGGGTGGGCGTCATTGCGGGGGGCGCGAAACTAATGTGAACCAGTAGTGGTCGAGGGTCCGGACCACGTCGACGAGCCCGGCGAATGTCACCGGTTTGACGACGAAGGAATTCACGCCGAGGTCGTACGTGCGGAGGAGATCCTCTTCGGCTTTGGATGTCGTGAGCACGACGACCGGTATCCGGCGTAGGTTCTCGTCGCTCTTGATCGCTGCGAGCGCTTCGCGTCCATCCATGCGAGGCATGTTCAGGTCCAGCAGTATGAGCCCCGGATCGCCTCCCGGGCGGTCCGAGTGACGTCCTCTACGATGGAGGTAGTCGAGCAGGTCTTCGCCATCCACCACGGTGTCGATCGGGTTGGTCACACGCGCCTCGTCAAATGCCTCGCAAGCCATGAGCCGATCGTCGGAGTCATCGTCGGCGAGCACGATCCGGAGCGAGTCGTTGTGATGGTTCACAGCAGCATCTCCTGTGGTTGTGTCATGGGCAGGTAGGCGATGAATGTTGCTCCGTGGCCCGGCGTGCTGGTGGCCGTCAGAAGGCCGTGGTGGCGTTCGACGATGCGGCGACACACGGCCAAACCGATGCCGGAACCCTCGTACTCGCTGCGGCCATGGAGTCGCTGGAAGACGGTGAAGATTCGATCCAGGTACTTCTCGTCGAACCCGATGCCATTGTCGACGATTTGCAGTCGACAGTACGGGCCGTGCTCGAGTTCGGGCTGCCCTTCCACCGGGCTTTCCACCAGGGTGGCCTCGATCGAGATCTCTACGGGCATGACCGGGTTGCGAAACTTCAACGAGTTCGACACCAGATTCTGGAGCAACTGTCGCACCTGCATCGGATCAGCCTCAATAGCGGGGAGCGTGCCCAGATGCACCAATGCACGCGTCTCCTCAATCTGTATTTCCAGGTCTCCCAGTACTTCACAAGCAATCGGGGTGAGTTCGACCACCTTCGACCCGGTCGGGCGCGACGTCACCCGGGAGAAGGTGAGAAGGTCGTCAATGAGGGTCGACATGCGGGCGGCGGCGCCCTGCATGCGCTGCAGGTAGTCCCGGCCGTCATCGGTCAACGTGTCGCCGCATCTCTGCTCGAGGCGGCTGCCGAACGTGCGCACCTTCCGCAGCGGCTCCTGTAAGTCGTGAGACGCGACATACGCGAACTCCTGGAGTTCTCTGTTCGATTGACGGAGCTTTTCCGCAGTCGTCGTCAAGCGCCTGTTTGTCGCCTCGATTTCCGCCGTACGTTCCCGAACCCGCTGCTCGAGTTCGCCGTTCGCCTGCTCGATCTCCGCACGCGCTCGGGCAAGAATCCCGATGCGCTCTTCGCGAGCCGCTCGCTCGCGCGCAGCAACTACTTCAAGCTCCCTTAACGTGACAACCATGCGCCCACCAGCGGCAACAAAGGCACCACCCAAGGCGAACAGCGCAACGGTCGGCACGTCGCCGACGACCGAGGGGGCGAACGCCGCCAGAGCGAGGCCCATAAAGACGATTGGCACCAACACGGCCCGCCCGTGTGCAGGACGTTCTTGCGCGGTCGATGGGCTGGCAATCCACTGGCTCCACGCCAAGGCGACGATGGGTATCAGCCAGCTCGCATCGAGCAGCGTGCCGGTCCTGTACGTCCCGTTCGCCACCCGCAACAGATACACCGAATCGGCAACCGCGAACGCGATCAACGACAACAGCAGGATCATCTGGTCTCGGCGGAGCCGCCAACCGGCCAAGGCGGCGAGAGTCAACACCAGACCCGCGGTGAGCAAATCCATCACCGGGTACGCGAGATTCGTGATGATGGCAGCGCGACTTCCGGAGGCGGCACGGGCGATCGGCCCTAGGGCGACGATGCAACCAGCCGCGGCAGCACTCAACCCAGCGATACAACCATCGAGCCACACCACCGGATCTTTTCCGGTCACTCCCCTCCGGCCGGCCACCAGCAGCCCGACGATCGCCGGCGGATAAAACGCTAGATACCCGATGTCTGCCACGGAAGGAAAGGGCGGATTGGCCATGCCCTGAACGAAGAGAGTCCAGGCCAGATTGCCGAGAAACCATGCCAGGATCGCCCCACCGAAGCAAAATGCCGGCACCCGCACGGACTTGTCGGCCACCCCTCGACTGGCCACAATCACTGCGGCGCTGAGCAGAATGAAATTGTAAATAGTCCCGTCCCACAGCGGTGACCACGCACTCGGACCCCGATCCACCAAGAAGATGGACGCAACGTAGGACACCAAGAGCGCAGAGATTGCCGACAAGGCCCAGAGGGCTCTTCGAGACGCAACCCACGGGGCGGAAACGGACTTCACGACACCACTATCGGCATCGTCACCGCCTTACTTAGCGATTTGTTGACACTGAAGAGCCTGAGCACGGAACTCGGCATCAAAGTCCACGGGCGACGGCCCGCCCTTGGCATGCTCTACCGATACTTATGAATTGGCTCGCTGATCGTCAATCTGATGAACGTCTTGGCGTCCGGCGGCGCAACATAGGGCATGCCTGTTTCTGACGAGTAAGGGGACTCATAGCGAAACGGGGCAACTGACGCATCGCCGGTCTGGTCAAAGTACGGCATAGCTCGGCGAAGCGAAGACGTCTTTGGCCCGCAACGTGCCGCCGAGCACTCCGAAGACGCGTTCGCTCTGGTCGTGGTCGTCCGCCGCGTGCGAATAGAACGCTTCTTGGCGTGGAGATAGCGGCGCCATGCGGGCTGTGCTCAGTGCCAGTTGCAGCCCGTCCGAGGTGGCCTCGTCGCGCTGACGCGCGTAGTCCGCTACGGCCCTGTCCATCGGGGTGACCCCGATCAACCCGTCGTGGATCGCCCGGGCGAGCGCCTCGGCGGCGATGAATGCGTCGGACATACCCATACCGGTGGATGGGTCCTTTTGGTGTCCGGCGTCGCCGACGAGCGCCCAGCCCGGTCCGGCCGAGCAGCGGTATCCGTTGGGTAGATCGTCGGTGCCGACGAAGCGGTGCGTTCGTTCCCCGGTGCTGACTGCGTCGCTCAGGGCTGGGACCATGGCGAGGGTATCGAGGAAGTGTGGTTCCACGTTGTGCTGCGTTGCTCGGTACTCATTGACCGAGGTACCGACGTAGATGCAGGTGAGTTGGTCGTTGGTGGGCCACACGAGGACCAGGTGACCGTGGCGGGCGTGGAATGACGCTCCGAGGTGCTGGAGTCCGCTCCAGTAGGAGTACCGCACGCCAGTCTTTGCACCGTGTTGCTGGTACGCCTTCGCTCCGACCAGGCGGCCGATTTTGGAATGTCGTCCGTCGGCACCGACAACAACCTTGGATCGCAGGGTGATCTGTTGGTCGTGAGCGCGGTGGCCGACCACACCGGTCACCCGGCCGTCTGACCACAGCACGTCGTCCACGGTGAACCGGTCGATCAGCTCCGCTCCGGCGGTGGTCGCAGCCTCCACAAGAAGGCCATCGAGGATGGTTCTCCGAGGACAGTATGCGCGCTGAACACCGCCCACGGCGGGCCCGATGCCGTGGAGCTGCACCGGACCCACGT
>JAYTVF010000402.1:0-12819 GCA_043744155.1 Acidimicrobiia bacterium
AACACCAAGTCTTCGACCAGCACGTTGGGGAGGCCGGTACCGATACGCGACCAGAATCCACCAGCATCAAGCGTCTCGTAGACACCCATATCAGCCCCGACCCAGGCTCGATTCCCATTGGTGGGGTCGGCCTCGATGGCATTTACCGGCAGGCTCGGCAAGTTGGCTGAGACGTCATTCCAGTGGCTTCCTCCGTCATCGGAGCGGAAGACGTGGCCTCCCGAAAGCTGGCTGAAGGTGGCCCAGATCCGGTTTGCGTTGGTGGCATCAACCGTGAGATCGCTGCAATACCCGGCGCGCGCCGTGCCCAGTTGGGTCACCGTCCACGCGGTGACTGACCAGTCGAGTCGGCACACGCTGCCGTTCTGCGTGGCGACGTAGATCCGATCCGACGTCGGCATCGTCATAGCCGTGGCGACTCCGACACCCGCTGGCAGAGCCACGTTGGTGAAGGCACCGCCATCGTTTCGAGAGACGAACACCGACTGGCCGGCCTTGGCGACCGTGGCGTTGTTGGCCTCGACCGGCGGATAGAACAGAGCACCATAGGTTGCGGCCTGACCGGGAAGTACTCCAGCCCACGAGCCGAAATTGCCGGTGGCCGTCGAGCGCTCGAGGGACATGCCGTAATAGGAGTGATAGACGGTGTTCGGATCCGACCTTTTGACGGCGCAGTCACCGCCGTCACCATCGGCGATGTGATCCCACTCGGACCCACCGGTGTAGCGCACGGTGCCGTTGTCCTGGGTGCCAGCCATCAACCAGCGGGCCGAACCCCAGTCCTGGGCCAGGTACTCGATCTCGGTGATACCGAGACCGGTGTTGAGCGATGCCCAGTTGTCGCCTCGATTAGGCGACCGATATAACCCGCCGTCGCAGCCGACGTAGATCACGGCCGGATCCACCGGGTCGAAGGCGATGGCGTGCTGATCGGGGTGGATCGAATCGCCGCCCTGTCGGCTGCTGATGTTGACCCACGTCCACGTCGATCCCGTGAGCGTGCCGCGGTGCACGTTGATAGCCCCCAGGTAGATCTGGCCGGCGTTGTCGGGCGAGACCCCCAGGAACCAGTCGTACCACGACTGGTTTACCGCCAGATCGGTCGGCAAGGTCGCAACTCGACTCCAGGTGCCAAGCCGTCCGGACCGTCGATACAGATAGGTGTTTGGTCCGCTCACGCCAAAGACGTAGGCGATGGCCGCACTCGACGGCGCGATCGCCACCGCAACGCGATCCCAGGTGGTGGGACCCCCAGGCAGCACGACCGCGGCCCAGGTGATGCCCCCATCGGTGGATCGGCGAACCCCGTCGGTCGATCCGGCCAGCAGCTCAGTGGACCCGGCCCGCCGACCAAGGGAGAATGTCGGTGCGGTCAATCGTTGCGTCCAAGTGGCACCGCCGTCGCTGGATTGATGCACGCCACCGGTGGTGGCCGTCACCAGGCTGGCTCCGTTCACGACGATGTCGTAGAAGGCCAAACCGACGAATGGTGCGCTGACATGGACCGCCCACGTCGTACCACCGTCGTTCGACCGCAACAAACCCGCGCCGAACCGGCGATACCAGTTCCCCTCTCCTGTGCCGCACCACGCGACATTCGGCGCTGCCGGGTCGAAAGCGACCGCACCACAGGTGAGGGTCGGCATGAAGTCGGTACGCGGCGCCCATGTTGCGCCCGTGTCTCGAGTTTCCCACACACCGCCAGCGGCACTGGCCGCAAGAATGTGGCTGCGGTTGGACGGATCAACCGCGACAGCAGCGATGCGACCCGCCACATCCACTCTGGCGCTGCCGTAGGTCTGGCCGTTATGCATCACCGATGGTCCGAGCCAGCGCCATGCCGATGACGACGCCAGACTGGCCACCTCGCTGCCGGCGATGGCGACGTCAGCCATGGGCGCTGCGACAGAGCCGGTCGGAGCCGCTTGTGTGGATGCGGCATTTTCGGCGACGGCGGCGTAACGCGCCGCGATGGCGGCGTTGTGGTCGCCGACGAGGACGCTCACGTCGGCTGTGGAAGCTGCCGCGTCGCCGGTCGCGACCGGCGACGCGGCGCCGAGGTCTCGTTGGCCCTCAAAGAGGGCGAGTCGGATGGCGGCCTTGCTCGGTCGGTCTGCATCGGGAGCAGCCGTCGACGGCTGCTCTGCTGGCATGAGGTTCAATTCAGCCGGTTCTTGCATCGTGCCCCTCCTCCGCCGGTCACCCGACCGGCTCCCACCGACGCATCGTTGGTCGGCATCTCATGAGAGTCGGGAACCACGATTCAGATACAAAATCTTCGGGGAGGTACTACGACCAATGTCCACTACCAAGGCGCGTCGCGATGGAGGACACTGTTATCATGAGCAACGATTCGATGAGCACGACGTCGGACGATGTCCTCAAGCGGCAGATCCTGCGCACGTCTGTCACCGTGACCCCGAACAGCCGGGCAATCCTCGCCCAACCCCACAGACTCCCGAAACGGTGGGCGAGACTGCTACGGGTTCTCCCTGCGGTCGTGGTGTTAGCAGGCTTTGCCGGGCTTGGGATTTCCGTAGCCCGTCTTTTGGTGTCCGACGCGACCAGTCGTCCCTCACCCAGTCAGTGGCTCAAGAGCGAGAGCCCGGTTAGCCCACGCGAGATCTCGGACATCGCTTTGGTCGCCGCAGCCGTACCTGCGGATACCACCGTGAGGTCCACCGAGTCGGTTCGATCAACGAGCGCTACTTCCATCGCCGCAGATCAAACACCTTCGCTCGGCGTAACCGTGCCGGGGGTTCTCACGAAACCAACGCCGGCGACAACCGGTTCCGGTTCGGCCAGCGGCCTCACCATTGGCGTTACGGTGAGCAGCGGCCCGGCCAACAATGCATCCAGACCGCAGACGGCGACGACATCAACCCCGCCGCCATCTGCCCCAACAGTTCCGACCGCCACACCGACTTCACCCACGACGCAGACCCCAACGCCCGTCTCGTCGACGGCCGACACTTCGAACAGCGGGTCTGGTTTGGCCCAATCAGCAAGCACCCCAACCACGAGCACCGTCGCCACTATCGCCTCGCAATCGGTCCCATCGACCGCCACGACCACGACGACCACCATTGCGTCGGGCTCAGGTTCGTCCGGCTCAGGTTCGTCGGGCTCAGGCTCGTCCGGCTCGGGCTCGACGACCACCATTGCGTCGGGCTCAGGCTCTTCCGGCTCAGGTTCGACGACCACCATTGCGTCGGGCTCAGGCTCGTCCGGCTCGGGCTCAGGCTCCTCGGGCTCAGGCTCGTCCGGCTCTGGTTCGACGACCACCATTGCGTCGGGCTCTGGCTCTGGCTCGTCTGGTTCGGGCTCAGGCTCGTCCGGCTCAGGTTCTGGCTCTGGCTCTGGCTCTGGAAAGGGCAAGTAGGCCTCAGGGCCATCCTAAAGGATCCGACGGTGAGTGGTCGGGGCCAGTGACATCGATGGATCTGGGCGAGTGTTGGATCGGGCTCATCGTTGCGGCTCGATGAGATGATCTCGCGCCCAGAGTGCGGCTTGGGTACGATCGCTAACGTTCAGCCGCTGAAAGATGTGGGTGAGGTGCGCCTTGACGGTTCGATCGGTGATACCGAGCTTGCGGGCGATGTGCTTGTTGGCAAGCCCCTCCGCCACCAGCCTGAGCACCTCGACTTCTCGATCGGTTAGATCGTTCCCACCGCCCTCATTGGCTTCCTTTCGGCGGCCTTGTACCAAGGTGCGAGCAACCCCAGCGTCCAAGGGCGACCCACCCGCGAAGGCGGTACGCACGGCGTCGATTACTGCTTCGGCGTCGTTGTGCTTGAGGAGATAGCCGATTGCGCCCGCATCCAGCGCGGCGTTAATGGTGGCGCGGTCTGCGAATGACGTGAGGGCGATGACTTGGATACCTTCATGTTCAGCCACCAAGTGGCGCGTCGCCGCCACGCCGTCCATCCCTGGCATCGACAAATCCATAAACACGACGTCGGGGTGAGCGTCTCGCGCCACTTTCAACGACTCGTCGCCGTTGCCCGCCTCGCCGACGACGACGATGTCATCGACGGTCGAGAGCAGGTCACGCAGCCCTCGCCGTACGATGACATGATCGTCGACGATCATGACGCGAATGACGTCGGTCATAGCGATGGCACCGACAAGACGAAGCGCGTGCCTACGCCACGGGCGCTCTCGATCACCACGGTGCCGCCCATCTCCGCAGTCAGATCCGCGAGCAGACGAAGGCCCACGTGGCCGTCGACGGTCGGTTCATTCACAGTCAATGGGTCAAAGCCGACACCGTCATCCTCGATCACGAGAAGCGCAACACCGTTCTTTACGGTCAAACTGATGTGAACCTCCTGCGCTCGAGAATGCGACATGACGTTTCGCATTGCTTCCTGTGTACCGCGATAGAGCAACGCCAATAGGGAGATGTCCATGTCATTCGGCATCTCGACCTGCACTATCGGACGAATTCCGTGGCTGGTGAGCCGGGCCGCCAATGCCTCAATGGCCGACGGCAACCCCTCGGCCGCCAGGTTCGGCGGGTGAATTTCGACAAGCAGTGACCGCAAGCCCTGCACCGCTCCCCGAATCTGTTCGGCCGCGGTGGCCAAGGTTGCCGGTATGACTTTGTCGTCGCCGGCACGTCGCGCCAGGGCCGACAGCGAATAGGCAACGCCCGATAGGTCCTGTACGACACCATCGTGAATGTCAGCGGCAATGCGCCGCCGCTCGATGGCCGACGATTCCACCGCACGGCCAAGCAGTTGCTCCCGGTGGACTTGGCCCCGCCGAAGGCGGCGTGCCAGCTGAAACACCAGTGGTATCTGGGTAAGTTCCAGCCCCAACAGCGAGATGGCCGAGATAGGAAGGAGATCCCGCCACGCCTCGGCACCCGCTTTGAGGACGGTGTCGTAAATGAAATAGGTCTCGAACAGCAACCGCCGACCATCGGGGGCGACCACCGGTGAATACACCTCGAGCAGCTTGACCGACCTCGCTTCAAACTGGTTTTCGGGCTGCTGCAGATTGCTGACCTCGGCTTCGGTCTCGCCCCCGTCGAGTACGGCACGTTCGGATGTTCCAAGCGGGAAGATCTGACCGATCAGCCGTTGCTCGTCGGAGTACACGATGCGACCCGTCGCATCCCAGAGTTTCACCCTCACAACATCGCCGCCGAGCACTGAGGAGCGCACCTGGCTATCGAAGGAGTCCAATGCCACCGGGTCGCCATCGACCAATCCGGCGCTCAGCCGAGGTTGGGCGAAGAGAGCGGCTGCCGACAAGCCAGTGCGGCGGGCCTCGGCAACGGCGTGGTCCAGGCCGGTGCGTCGACTGAAGTACAGCGTGGCGGTCGTGACGACAGTCAGCGCAGCCAGACTGCCGAGCAGAAATCGACCGAGCACGTGACGCAAGTCAAGACCTGACGCGGAGTCACTCACCTGAAACGATCGGGAGGAGTCCACTGCGCCCCAGCCTAGCGACTGTCCCTGCCTCGAAATGACCGCCATCTCTACAGCCTCGCCGAACTGAATCTACGAACACAGTGGACATTAGTCGTAGCACCATGGTGAAATCTCGCTAGATCGGTGGTGGATCCTCGCCGAATCGTTCGCGTTCGAACTCTTCGAGACGTCGACGCGCACCGTCCATCTCGACCGGCTCGACCGGCTCGACCGGCTCGGGGAGGGGTACCAGCGGGTCTGGGGCCACGGCACCCCGAGACTCAAGCGCTTTGGGCGTCGGCATGGCGGGCGCATTCGACGCCGGTTTAGGTGACCTTCGCTTTCGCACCGTAGAGGTACCTCCCGTGCAGTCCAACGTGTGTGGAGAACGCTATCGCCGCTGGATGTATTTGGGCGACACCAGCTGGCTCTTGGTGACAGGCCGCGTATCTGTGAGGGGGATTCATGCATCTGCACCCAGGGGATAGAGAATCCGGCCACTGGAAGCGAGCAATCGACGTGAATGGACGCCACCCCGACATCGACTTCGAGGGCGTCCGAAGCAATGGGGTCGCAGCAGTGATCGTGCGGGCCGGCCGGGGCACTCGGCAAGACGAACGGTGGATCGAGCATGTCGCTGCAGCGGCTCGGGCCGGGCTTGCGGTGGGATCGTATTGGCACATCTACCCATCCCGGGCAACCGCGTACCGCCAAGCCGAGCTTTGGGGGGCGGCGGTGCGTGCCGCTGCCACCGAATTCTTGGTCGGGCACTGGGCCGATGTCACGGTTTCCGAGGGACTTAGCCCCGACGAACTGGGCTTGTATCTTGATCGCATACTTCGCCGCATGGACGGCTTGACTGACGCAACGACGGGAGTCTTTACGGCTACGTCGTTCTGGTCGAGTTCGGTCAGCCTCACCCTCGGTGACCGGCCGATCTGGCTGAGCGCCCCGGCAGTCGAGCCGGTCTCCCCTGCTGGCCAGTTGCGATCCGTCGTCTCAGACATTCAGGGTCGGTTCGCCCGAAATCTGGTCGGTGTGGGGCTGACACCAGCGACGACACAAGTGCCCGGGCAGCATCGGGTGCGGCTAAACGATGCAGAGCCAAGCGCGCACGAAGATCTCGACATCACGCAACTCGAGCTGGTTCCCCGCGGTCTGGATGAATCCGTCGACGCGTGGCGATCCCGTTGGACCCGCGCCCCGGAGGTGAGCGAGTTGCAGCACCAACTCAACGATCTTGGCGCCAACATCGTGGTCGATGGCGTTTTTGGCCCGGCCACCGATGCCGCGGTTCGCATCGTCAGGGCGCTACGACGGCGTGATGGGTCCGCAGACCGGTCTGCGGACGGACCAGCCGAGCCGTGACGGGCCTTTTTGTATTTCCGTGTCATCCGGTTTCTCTACTCTTTGGTCGCGGGTCGGCTTTCTCATCGCCACGATTCCAATCACCAAGGGGTACGACATGACCAACCAACCGGACCGCACGATTGGTGTCGCACTGTCCGGGGGTGGGCATCGGGCCACCGTCTTCGGGCTCGGGGCGCTTTTGGCACTCTGCGATCACGAGCTCAACCACCAGGTCACCTCTATCAGTTCGGTGTCGGGCGGATCGATCGCCAACGGCATCGCAATGGTCGATCTCGACTACGGCACGACCACAGCCGAGGCATTCGAAGCTCATCTGGCGCCACGACTATCGGCCATCGCCAACCGTGGGCTTTTGTTGGACAACGCGCCTGCGACGACTCGCTATGTCCGATGCCTTTTCGGCGCCGCTGGTGTGGCTATCGTGGCGCTGCTCGCTTTTGTGGCCGGCGCGTTGCTGCGTTGGCGGGTCGCCGTCATCACCGCGCTGGTCGTGTTCATACTGAGCCTGTTGGCGCTGTGGATGCTGGCCCGAAAACGCAGCGAGCGCACCGAGCAGGCCGCCGATAGCGAGCTTCTGGGGAACGCCAACGTCACCCTTTCGTCGCTGGTGTCACGCTCGGTACACCACGTGATCTGCACGACGGAGTTGCAGTCGGGCGAGCCCTTTTATCTCAGTCCGCGCATGGTGCACGGCTATCATTTTGGCCACGGGAAACCGGGCGGTGTTCGTTTGTCTACTGCGGTGCAGGCCTCGGCTTGCGTTCCTGGGGCGTTCAACCCGAGAGTGATCGCCACCGATGACATGGCGATGTCGCTCGAAAGTGGCCTCAACCAAGTCATCCTCAACGACGGCGGCACGTACGACAACATGGCCGATCAGTGGGAATACGGGTTCGCCGGTCGCGCCACGAATGATCGGTCCCCTTGGCCAGGGCTCACCGCCCTTCAGGCGCCGGCCAAACTGCTACTCATCGTCAACGCGTCGAAAGGTTGGGACAACCTCAAGCCCATCGCGCTTGGTGGACGCGCCCTAGAACTGGCGGGTCTCATCCGATCGCAGGGGGTGCAATACGACGGCACTACGGCCCATCGGCGCCAGGCGCTCTACCGCGACTTCGTGGCGGCCGAGACCACCGGAGTTGGGCTCAGGGGTTGCTTTGCCCAGATCGGACGCTCTCCGTTTCGTCCAATTCAGGATTTCGCGTTCTGGAAGGGCGAAGGAGAACCCGATGCGACGTGGCGATTGCGTCACGCTCGGGCCCAAGCGGCCGCGGCGTTTCTCGACGCGCAGGGCTATACACAGAAAGCGTACGATCAGACAGCTGACGCCAACGCCGGCGTGAAAACGACGCTGGCCCGGCTGAATGGCAAAGCGGCCGAGGGCCGAAACGTCACTGCCGAGTTGTTGGAACACGGGTACCTTTCCACCATTATCAACCTCCATGTCGTACACGGCCTACTACCGCTCACGGCATTCGACAAGGAGCGCTTTTCCAGGTTGTGCCGATGACCACGCCTCAGGAACCAACGAGCCAGGCCGTGATCTTCATCCACGGCGTCGGAGATCAGACGCCACGTTCCAACTACTGGACGCCGAGCACCGGGGTGCCACCGAAACAGGACTCAAACGAAACATTGCGTCATCTGCTCGGATTTGTGGCCGATGGCCCGAACGGTCGGTACACATAACGATCGGTACTCATAGGGCGTACGACCCGTGTATCAGGCCCGATATCAGACCTATCATTCTCCAGTGTATCTGGATCGGATCAAGAGGCTCTCTTAGTCATGGCCGGTGACATCTTCCTCGATCGGGTCAAACTATCCCGGGCGCAGGACCGCGTGTCCATGGTCGACCTCAGCCGACGCCTCGAGCAGGCAGCCGACCTGGTGTCGGTGCTGCTGGAACGAAGGTACTCACCGACCCAGTGCATCACGCTGCTGCGAACGTTGGCCGACATGGGTGCCATCCGCCAGGTCAAACCAGACGGCTGGGTTTTGAAGAAGTCGATCCAGTCCCTTCCTGAATTCCGCGACGTCATCCAATGGGACATCGACGCCTTGCTCCCCCCGGCAGTGCAGCGAACGCTTGATCTCGACGAGATGGTCGTGGAGGGACTTGGCGTCGGCGTGGACGACACTGTCGTGACCGCGCGGAACGTACTCGGTCTTATGCTCTGCCCAGCCGACTCTGCCGACAGAGAAGGCCGGGAAATCCCGCCCTCGATCCTCGCCGCCTGCGAGCCGGGCGCACTCATCGGCGTGTATCACGCCCGGCGCGATCAACGGCTTCATGATTTGCGGGCCGAGGGCCGTTCGGTGTCAAGTTCGAACCCATCGAGCCTTGCAGCGACGGTGGGAAAATGACGCCATCGGAGCGCCGTCAACCCGAGGAGTGGCTGGTCATCCGGCAACCGAACGCCCCGACCCAAACGGTCGCGCTAGTCGAGGAACTCACTATTGGTCGAAACGTCGGGGCGGCGGTTATCGATGGACATCTCACCGTGAACGGTGACCCATCGGTATCTCGCCTTCACGCCATTTTGTTGCGCAAAGCCCCCGGCTGGTGTGTACAGGCCCCACAAGTTACCAACGGCCTTTTCGTGAACGGTGCTCGGCTGGCCGATGGCGCCGTGCATTTGTTGGCCGACGGCGACGAATTGCAATTGGGCGAACGAACCGTGGTCACCTTTGGTTCGTCGCGGCCCGCCGCTCCTGACAGATCGCGCACGCAAACGACCGCATCCGCCCCAGATCTCACCGCGGCAGAACGACGAGTACTGGTGTGCCTATGCCTGCCGCTGATCGAGGGTGACGCATTCACCCCACCGGCTCACGTGGCGACGATGGCCGCCCAGCTCTACGTCACCGAGAGCGCCATCAAGCAACATCTGGGTCGCATCTTCGACAAATTTTCCATTCCCGAAGGACGCGATCGTCGTGTATTGCTCGCCAACGATGCGCTCCAACGGGGCGTGGTGAGACGAGCTGACCTCGAGGCTTTTCGGGCCACCAACCAGCAAAAGTAGGGAACCCCTCCTCACGTCGGGCCATTTTGTTCGGCTGCGCTCTGTGTCAGGATTGGTCAACGCGCTTGAGGCTTCGTTGAAAAGAGGAGGTGAAACTCTGATGACGGATCTGTATCTCGGTCAGGAAGTGGTTGGCGACCGTTTTCACCTCATTCGTCTGCTTGGTACCGGTGGCCAAGGCCAAGTCTTCCTCGCCCATGACGTTGAGCTCGATGTCGATGTCGTCGTGAAAGCCCGCAACGTTGAGGGCGATTCCCACCTCCACCGACTCCGCCGGGAAGCCCGACTTTTGATGAGCATCGTGCCTCACCGAAATCTTCCGATCGTTCGCAGCGATCTGGTGGAAGGCAACCGGTACCTGCTCATCAGCGACTTCGTTGCCGGGCGAAGCCTCGGTTCCATCCTGGCCAGCCGCGGTGATCCCGGGCTCCCGCTCGCGCTCGTACTGGGCTACCTCGACCAGATGGCTGATGCCCTCGACCACTTGCATCGCCATCGACCGCCGGTCATTCACGGTGACATCAAACCCGACAATCTCGTCGTGACTGACGACGGTCGCCTTGTCATCGTCGACTTTGGCTCGGCCCTTCGGGTAGGCGAGATCGAAGAGCGATTGGGCACACCCGGATTCACTGCCCCCGAGTTGGTCGCCGGGGAAGCCGTCAGCCCGTCGGCCGATGTGTATTCGGTTGGTGCCGTCGCCGTCGCCCTGTTAACCGGCATGATCCCAACGGTGGGCGCGCCGGTGTGGGACGGATTGCGGGGCGCTCAAGCCCAAGGTTTGGAACGTGTGCTGCGCCGGGCTTTGGCCTTTGACCCGCGACGGCGACCCGGCACCGTGTCAGAACTGGTCACACGAATTCGGCAGGCCGCCGATCTCGAAATCCCCAATGGCACGGTGACGCTGGCCTACATCGATCTAGGGTCCGGCGCGATCAGCCATACCAGGCTCGCCCAGATCGCTTCGGTCGTTGAGTCAGCCCAAGGCCGGCTACTCACGCTCACCGCCATTGCAGAGCCGGGCGTTCTGGCCGCGTTCGCCCGGGTACACGACGCCATCGGCGCCGCCCGAACGTTGCAACACTTCGTCTTCGATGCTGATTTCACCGGTGACGCTCCGGCGGTGAAAGTCGGCCTTCATGCCGGCGATCTCGGCGGATGGCACGGCACGACGCTGCAGCAACTCGTGAATGAGACGATGGGCGTCACTGCTCTTGCCACCATGGGAACGGTTATGTGCTCACCGCCGGTGCGCATGATCGCTGGCAACGATGACACTCTCTTTTTCGCTCCGAGCGGGGGCTACTACACGGTTCAAGATCGACAGACATCTTCTGGGCTCGATGGCGACTCGACCGGCGGACTTGTCGCATCGACGTGGATCACTGCTCGGACCGCCCGAGTCATGGTGGGCCGCACGGCGGCGCTGCAGGAAGCCGATGCGTCCATTGCCCGCTGTCATCGTGACGGCATGGCCGCAGCAGTGGTCGTCTCAGGCGAACCAGGCATCGGCAAGACCCGACTGCTGGCCGAGATAGGCGGGCGGACGCATGCGGCCGGCCACCGGGTATTTGTCGGTCGATGCACAGAATCCAGCGGCGCCTTCGAACCGTTCATCGACGCCCTCGGCGTAGATCTGTTCGTCGCGAGCCCAGGTCGGACGCCGCGCGACGAGCAGAACTCGGCAGACCGACGACGCTTCTTTGCCCGAATAACTGCACTGATGCGCGCCCACGAAGGCCCGCTGACACTGGTAATTGATGACCTGCAATGGATCGATGGGTCGTCGCTCTCGCTGCTTGTTCATCTCCTCGACGAGCTCTCAACCGGGCTGACGGTAGTACTGGGATATCGCAACGGACCGATGCCCGCGGCTCTCGGCCGCTTGATGTATCGACCCGAAGTTCGCCAGGTAGCGCTGCATCCGCTCGGACGACCAGAGGTTGCCGCTCTGGCCAGCGGTGCGGGATTGACCGAATCGACGCTCGAAAGCCTGACCGTGCTCACCGGCGGCAACCCCTTCTTCGCGTTACAAGTTCTCGAACATCTCGACGCCAACCCGTCACGCCAACTCGACAGCCCCGAGCTACCGGCTGGGGTGAGAGACTGGGTCCACCAGCGCGTCGGCCGACTGGGCGACGATATGCGCTCGACCCTCGGGCCAGCTGCGGTGATGGGACGCAATTTCGATGTACTGACCTTGGCCGACGTCGTTGGCGTCAGCCCGCTCGAAACCCTCACCCATATCGAGCGGGCGGTCGCAACGGGTCTCGTGCTACCCGGTGATGAGACGGGTGAGTTCCGATTCGCGCACGCCATCGTGCGGTCGGCGTTGGAGGACGGTCTGTCGCCCGCACGACGCGCCTTGCTGCACGCTGGATTCGCCGAACGTTTGGAGGAAGCCAGCAGCGACCTCGAATCGTTGGAGTTGGCCAGCCATCACTGGCTCATGGCCGGGCGCATGGGTAACCCCCTCCACGCAGCCACCATCGCCACCGAGGTGGCGTCGCGCGTGCTCGACCTTCACGCCCATGAGCGGGCGATCGCGGTACTCGACAGGGCGCTCGAGGTGCTCAGCGTGCTTCGTCCATCGACCGAGCGCGATCGAGCCGAAGGGCGAGCACGCCTGGTGTACGGTCGCGCCGACAGCTCGGCGTCGAATATGGCCGCCGCGCTAGAACAGCTACAGGTGGCGGCGCGCCTCGCTGCCAGCTCAGGCGACCACCTCACCTTGGCCGAGGCTGCACTGGCGGCTTCGCTCCATCGGCGTCATGGCCTCGAAGACCCCGATCTGCTGGCGCTGCTCGAGACCGCCATCGACAACTGCCCAGAGCACAAAGCTGAGCTGCTCGCCCTTTTACATGTGCGGCGGTCTCGCTTGCTGCCCGGGTCGGTTTCCCACGCCGAGCGGGCTGGAATTGCTCGACGAGGACTGGCGCGACTGGATCAGATGACTGCGCTCGAACGCGCCACCGTGCAGACCGAGGTGACACGCGCCT
>JAYTVF010000403.1:0-3653 GCA_043744155.1 Acidimicrobiia bacterium
GGCCATGTTGGGCACGATGCCGGTGATCGGATTGAGGTTGCTGGCATTCGGGCGGGGTTGACCACTGGGCCATAAGGTGAGAAAGGTCGGTTCGGTCGGGTTGACGGCCGTGACGTTCAATGAGACCGCGCCAGCGTTGGCTGGCACGCCGCCCTTTCCGGCAACGGCTACCAAGCGCGTCTCTCCTGGACCCATTTTGACGAGGCAACTGCCCGAGCGGGTATCCATGATGCGACTCGGAGTGACCGGATGGAGCGAACCGTCGTACCAACCGGCCACGTCGACGATGACGTCAGTGGTGCCGCGGGCGTTGTACAACGCGATCGCCCCCGACGCGCTGAGGCCGACGGTCACCATATTGGGCACGATCTGGCCTGCAACGAAGTTCAGGTTCGATGCATCAGGACGGGGAGCATCGGCGGGCCACACGGTAAGAAACCCGGCGGCATTCGGGTTCACGACGGTTACGTTCAGTGCCACAGAGGTGGCCGTCGCCGGAATGCTGGCCGTGCCACGAACGGTGAGGTTGCGAGTCTCTGCCGAGCCAATGGAGTTGCCTCCGAGCGCACCTCGCGTGTCCATCAACCGCGTCGGGGTGATGGCATGGAAGCCGCTGTCGAACCAACCAGCGATATCGACGATGGCATCGGCGGTGCCGACAGATGTGTTGGTTAAGGTCACCTCACCATTGGTGCCCAACCCTGTTGTGGCCATATTGGCGACCGTCTGGTTGCTGACATAGTTCAGATTCGACGTGCCCGGTAAAGGCGAACCCGTTGGATACACGGTGATAAAGCCGTCGTTGTCGGGGTTGGTGACGGTGACGTTGAGCGCAACCGCCGTCGCCGTGGCAGGCACGACGCTGACTCCAGCCAGGCGAACTGAACGTGATTCGCCGGCCTGCAGCGCGTTGGAGCCGCGCGTATCCAGTGCTCGCACCGGAGTTATCGCATGGAACCCGGGTGTGGCAGCGGATGCAAATGCGTTCGGAAGGATACTGAGAACTACTGAAAGTGGGGCTGCCAAGACTGCCGCCGCCAACATCAACTTCTTGTCAGTCATGGCGCCAGCGTAAACGACGCTGTGCGTTTTTTGTGGTCAAACAACCACCGTTTAGAGGTGACTTGGCTCGAACCACGCGATGACGTCAAAGAGTAAATGACCTCGGGTATCCAGAGATAGACATGTCTTGCCCGCACTGTCAGTCGGCACGATAGCGGTATTCGGCACGGTAACCCGGCGCTCGGTGTTCAGGACCGATGTCAGTGGTCGTGCCGTGGTGCATGCCCACGCCTGCAGGAAGCCTGCGGCACGTGGTTCGACTGCTGTCATGGTCGAGAGCAACGCCGTCGCCCCTGGGCCGCCAACGGTGACCGCGGGAGCCCAGATCATCTGGCCGTCCGACACGCTGTTGTGCCACCCGCCTGTGCCGTCTCGGGTGTCGAGCACTCGTACCGGTCGGCCGATTCGCAGCACGTCACCATTTCCGCCATACCAACCTGTGAGGTCGACAATGACGTGGGTCGGCTGGTCGGATTGAAGACACAGCCCGCCCGCATCGACCGCGATCTGGGCGAAGTTCGCAATGGTCTGGCCGGCTCTGAAGTTGACGGTCGAGGTGTTCGACCCGCCGGACGAGCACCCGTAGGCCGTCAGGAATCCGTCCGAGGAAGGGTCAACGACCGTGACGTTGATACTGACGGCAGTGGCTCCTACCGGGGTGCGAATCGGGCCCGAGGCAGTCGGTGCACCACCGCCGCGACTGTCGAAGAGGCGCGTCGGTGGCGAGCTGTGAAAGCCATCACCGCCGGTCGCCGTATAGCGGCCGGTGACGTCGACGATAAGGTCGGTTGTCGTTGAACTGAACACGCAGAAGCCGCCAGTGGCATCGGTGCCAACGACGGTTCCCACGGCACGGGTCTGGCGAGCCATCACGTTGTTCGACGATGTCGATGGCATCGACGCATCGCAATTCCAGGCGGTGAGATACCCGGCGTCGCGGGCGTTGACGGCCGTGAGGTTGATGGCCGCCGCACCCGGGCCATCGGCTTGAATCCGCCTGGTCTCGCCGGCATGCATCGGGATGCCAGCGGTGCGGGTGTCGATCAACCGTCGGGGCGTGGCCGGCCGAAATCGCAGACCCGGCCCGACGGCGTTCATCGTCGGCGGGGTAAAGGCGACGGGTTCGGCGCTGCCTCGTTCGGCCGATGCGCAGACGGGAAGAGAAGCAAAGTTGTACGACCCAGAAAATTTGGCCAGAAGTTCGGCCACGGCCGCCACCGTCTCGGCCCTCGGGCCACCGCCGTCGTGCAACAGCACGTCCTTTCCGTCGGGGTGATTCCCGACCCGGCCGACGATGCTGGCCACCCCCGGTCGCTTCCAATCGAAGGTATCGATGTCCCACAGCAGCGTGGTGAGGCCGAGCCCGGCGTTGATAGCGCGAAGGTGGTCCGAAACAGCACCATAGGGCGGCCTCATGCACTGCATCGTGTACCCGTGACGGTCGACAGCGGCCGTCGTCGCCTCAAGACTGGCGACAACATCGGCATCGGTACGACGATTCAACGGCTCGTGCATCCAACTGTGATTGCCGAGCGCGTGCCCGGATTGGATGATGCGATTGATCAACGCGCCGCCGGCACCAACCCGGCTGCCGACCACGAAGAAGGTGGCCTTGGCGTTATAGCGGTCGAGCAGGTCGAGTATCTGAGGGGTCCAGATCGGATCGGGCCCGTCGTCAAAGGTAAGATAGAGCGACGGTCGGGCGGCACTAGCGGTGGCAGGTGCAGCGAGGGTAGCGAGGTGTCCGAACAGCAAGAGCACACTGCCAATCAGGGTCAACCGCCGCCGTAGCTGGATGGTTCGCAACGAATTCCGCCTTGCCTCTTTTACCCGCCAGGGCCGGCCTGGATGGGCCTGTTCCAGAGCATTCCTTGTCGCCTACTGCTTTCGGACAAGGCCAGGTCAAGCTCGGTCGGGTGGGGTGCAGGTTTTCCTCAAGTGCGGTCCGAGCTGATCCGATTGGGTCATGTGACGTTTGTAACGTGAACGTCACGCAGTGCTCGATAGCGTCGGGCGAGTGACTCCGCTTGACCTCGGCCGCTACCTTTCGACGCTGATCTCGCGCGAGGTCGTGCACGCCGTCATGATCTGGGGGCCGGCCGGGGTGGGTAAGAGTTCGATCGTCGCCCAGTGCGCCGTCGCGAACGAACTGCAATTCATCGATGTGCGGTTGTCGCAACTGGCACCGACCGACTTGCGGGGCCTGCCGGTTCCCGACGGGAACGTTTCGCGGTGGCTACCACCAGAGTTCTTGCCGACGCAGGGACGCGGTGTGCTTTTCCTCGACGAACTCAACATGGCCCCGCCCACCATGCAGGGTGTAGCCCAGCAGCTCATCCTCGACCGAAAGGTTGGGTCCTACCAGCTGCCTGATGGCTGGTTCGTCTGGGCCGCGGGCAACCGAAAGGAGGATCGGGCCAGCGTGTTCGAGATGCCAGCGCCTCTGGCCAATCGGTTCCTGCACCTTGACGTCGAGGCTGATCTGCCGAGCTTCACCGCCTATGGAATCGCCCACGGTTTAGACGAGCGCCTGGCCGCCTTCTTGTCCTTTCGACCACAACTGCTGCATGCCATGGACGCCCGCAGGCCAG
>JAYTVF010000404.1:0-12642 GCA_043744155.1 Acidimicrobiia bacterium
CGATGATTGACCGCGGTATCGACATGTTGCGTTGGTTCGACGGCCTCTGCCTGCGAGGCGATCACTATCGGTTCCCCGGGCACCTTGGTCTTGGGCCGAACCAAGATCCCGAACGATCCGGAGACGAGCAACCCCTCGAGGCATGCGCCCTCGCAGACGCACATGCGGCGGTATGGCAGTTACGAGGTGGTCCAGCCCACGTGGCCGCCATCGAACGGGCCTGGTCGTGGTTTCTCGGTAACAATCGGCTGGAACTGCCCCTCGGTCTACCCGAATTCGGCGCTGGTCGCGACGGGCTCTGCACACGTGGTGTCAACCTGAACTGCGGTGCCGAATCCACCATTGCCTTGCACCGCTGCGCGTCGACCCGAATGTCGGTCAAGCGGATTACCCTCCTGGCACCGGCTCGCTCCGGTCGCGCCTAGCCCACGCCCACGCCTACGCCCACCGGTCGGCTCGATACCGGTACCGAGACCCACACGCCAGCGCCCGACCGGTTTGGGTCGGGTCTCTGGCCTCGGTACCGGCAGAACGCGCATGTCCCGACGACGACGGCAACCCCATTCTTGACGAGGTCATCCGCAGCGCGCTCTAGCGTCCCGTTCGCGGTCGGGGAGAAGAAGTACCGTACTCCTGTGGAACAGAACGACTCGCCAAACTCTGGTGCGACCGATGCCCCATGGGCACCACCTATCGCCGCCCGATGGCAGAGCACCCAACACGCATTGTCTGCTCCGCCCGATGGCAGCAATGCCGGTGAGCGGTCTCCATGGTCGCAGTCTGTGCCGACGGAAACGGTCGATGCGCAGCGATTCTTCGATTCCCTCGATGGCTGGCCGGCCGACCCGCTGACCGAGCGCATTCCGGTAACCGCGCCGCCGATTACGCAGCAGGTGCCAATTGTGCTCGACAAGACGGCTGAAATCGTCCGCCCAACTCTCGACCGGATCAAGTTCACCATCCCCGATTCGATGGCCGAGGACGATCTCGCGCCACGCGATTGGGTTCGCACTCTGCTCGTCTTCGCCATCGCTGCGACGATCTACGGTGCAAGCGCCTGGCGGTTAGGGCACACGAAGTCGCCGAACATGGCCTACTGGAATCAGCTCGCCGATTCGTTCCGTCACGGGCGAATGTACCTTCCCAAGCCGTCGGCCACTCACGACCTTACCCAGCACGATGGCAAATGGTATGTGCCGTTCCCTCCGCTTCCGGGTCTGTTACTGGTGCCTTGGGCCTTGGTTGCCGCCGTGCTGACGATAAATACCGTCGCTTTCTCCGTGCTGCTCGGGGCCATAAACGTCGCTTTGGTCGATGCTCTGCTGCACACACTGCGGCGCCGAGGCGTGGCGGTGCTATCCAACACCTCAATCGTCGCTGTGACCCTGCTGTGGGCGGTGGGATCGGTGCATTGGTACATGGCCGTGGCCGGCACGGTGTGGTTCGTCAGCCAAATCGCCACGGCCACATTCATGCTGCTGTCGCTCTGGTCGGCGGCTGCGGGCCGACGACTGTTGGCTGGCGCAGCACTTGGCGTTGCGGCCCTTGGCCGACCGAACGCACTGCTGGCTCTGCCTGCGGTGGTCGCTCTGGCATCACTCGCGAATCCGCACCCAGGTGGCGGTCGTCGCTGGCCCCAGGCATTGTCGATGATCACGATCCCTGCCGCCCTCATCGCTTCGGGCCTGCTTTGGTACAATAAGGCCCGATTCGGCTCAGGGACCGACTTCGGTTACACGACGCAGAACGTGGCCCGCGAACTGGCCTTCGATCTCAAGACTCACGGGCAGTTCAACGCCAGGTACGTGCCGCGTAACCTGTGGGCGATGCTGGCCGCTGGACCCGTCAAGGATCCACGATCGTGGACACTCAAACCCGACGGCCAAGGCATGAGCATCTTCTTGACCACGCCTGCGTGGATCTTTGCCATCTTCTCCGATTTTCGTCAGTGCCTCACCCGTTGGTGCTGGCTAGCGGTGATCTTGTTGATCCTGCCGCTGGTGTTTTATTACGACACCGGCTGGAATCAGTTCGGTTACCGCTTCGCCCTTGACTTCATGCCCGTACTCATGGTGCTGCTTGCCCTCGGTTTGCATCGCTATCACACTCTGTTTGGTCGCGTGTTACCGAAGGTTCTCATCGGCATCGGCATCGCCGTGAACCTGTGGGGGCTTGTCTGGTTTAAGTAGTGCGCAGAGAGTTCCCATGAGGTCGTTGCCGATTTCGACGCCACGTTCGCTGATCTGGTGATCGAGGCGTACCGCCAGTCACCGAGGCCTGACCAGATCACTGGGGATGGAGGCAGCCCGGCTCACATCGCGCCCTGCTCGGAGGCAGCCTCTAGGCGCGGGTCGACCTGAGGTTGGTTTCGAGCAGGCGAACCTTGTTGATGGCGTCGATGCGGGCCTCGGCTATGCGGTCCGCGGCCCGATAGTACGCAATGCCGTCCCGTTCGGAAATCGCGAAGACTTCGAGGGTGCGAGCGTAGATCCGCCGCACGTTTGCCCACGCCCGCTCGGGTTGAAATCCACCCTTACGAAGGCGGTCGGTGTCGAAAATCGTGCCGCCGGAGTTGGCGATGTAGTCGACGGCGTACACGATACCCCGGTCATGCAGGCCATCGCCGTGACGTTCCTCGGCAAAGATATTGTTCGCCGAACCAGCCACAACCTTCACCCGAAGCTGCTCGAGAGTGGCGTCGTTGATCACTGCACCGAGCGCGTACGGGGCAAAGATGTCGGCCGCGACCGAGTAGATCTCGTCGGGGGCGCAGGCATCCACGCCGAACTCAGCGACGGCCGCAGCGACTTTGTCCGCGTCAACATCGGTGACGGTGATCCGTGCACCCTCCTCGACCAGTAGTTTCAACGCCTTTGATCCGCACACACCCAAGCCCTGCAAGGCAACGGTGCGACCCTTGAGGCTGTCGTCCCCCCACACCTTCAGGGCGCAGGCCTTGGTGGCCAAAACCGAGCCCAACGCCGTGGCCGGCGATATGTCACCTGCGCCGCCGGCGTGAACAGGCAGTGTGATGACGTGGTTCGTTTCGCGGTGAAGCATCTCCATGTCGTCAAGGGTGGTACCGACATCCTCGCCCGTGATGTACTCGCCACCGAGTTGATCGATAAACCGGCCCATGGCCCGCATTAGCGCCTCAGACTTGTCGATCTTGGGGTCGCCAATGATCACTGCCTTGCCGCCCCCGAGGTCAACGCCGGCGGCGGCGTACTTGTAGGTCATGCCACGAGCGAGGCGCATGGCATCGAAGATGGCGTCCTGTTCGTTGGCGTAGGTCCACATGCGCAAACCGCCGGTGGACGGGCCGAGCGCGGTGGAGTGAATCGCAATCACGGCGCGCAGACCCGAGTCCGTGTCGTTACACATCACCACCTTCTTGAAACGGTACTGCTGCATGTAGTCGAGAATGCGTGCATCCATTTGTCATTGTCCTTTGACGGTGGGGGTGAGAGCATGGCGGCGCGACTCAGGCCGCGGTGTAGCCGCCGTCGACCAGCAGGATGGCTCCGGTCACATAGCTGGACGCCTCCGACGCTAGGAAGACGACCGGGCCCACAAGTTCGTCGGGCAGCCCACGACGACCCATCGGCGTGAACTGCACCACTTGCGCGCGCTTTTCTGGGCGGGAATGCTCGTCGGTGGCACCGCTCATGATGTTCTCGAAGTAGCCGGGTGAGAACGCATTCACGCGAATGTTGCGCGATGCCCATTCGACGGCCATCGTGCGGGTCATCTGGTTGACACCGCCCTTGGCGGCGGCGTAGGCGGTGAGGCCCTTGATGCCCACATCTCCGGCTATCGAAGAGTTGTTGACGATCGAGCCGCCCGATTCTTGCTGCAACATGTGGCGAGCGGCCAACTGTGAGCAGTGGAAGTAGCCCTTGAGGTTGATATCGAGGACCTGATCCCAGGCTTCCTCTGCGACATCTTCGGCCGGTTCGATAATGTCGATACCGGCGTTATTGACCAGCACGTCGATACGTCCGTAGGCCGCGACGGTGGCATCCATCAGCTGCTGACAACTGGCGCGGTCGGATGTATCGACCCGCACGGCCATCGCTGAGCCGCCGTTGGCGACAATGGCTTGCGCCGTCGATTCAGCCTCGGTCAACGTGCGCGAACACACCACGACGGTGGCTCCGTAGTGCGCCATGCCGATGGCGATTGCCTTACCGAGACCGCGGCCCGAACCCGTGACGATGACCACCTTGCCGGTGAGGTCGAACAGATTTTTCATGGATACTCCTCGAAACTCTTCGGACGGAACAGGTGGATCAAGCGCGGGACAATGCGACACACGCGGTGCGTAATCCCGACGCTCGATCACGGCGATGCTGATCGAACCGAAGCCGCACGGGGGCTTGGATGCCCGACATGACCACCTCACCTTCAAGCGTGGGGTACTTGTCATCGAGCGAGACGTCGGACATGGCGAGCAGGGTAGCGAATTGAGCGCGCCCTACGACGTCGAATGACCAGACTTTGTGTGACTGCCGAGCCGAGAGGTCGCCGCCGTTTATCAAAACGTAAGCAACTGTTTCGCGTTACAGCGATGACGCAGCGCATCCCTATGGGTACGGTGATTGACGGCTGCGCAGCCATCAACCGCTCAATCACACAGAGGGAATCTGATGTCTCCATTCAGCAGTCGATCAACGCGGGTACGCACCGCCTTTCTTGGTGCCGCCGCCATAGCCACCGCTATCGTCTCATCGTCAAGCATCGCCTTTGCCGGTACCCGACCCAAACCGCCGCCTCCCCTCGTGCTCGTCGCCCCGACGTCGGTCACCGTTGCGCAACTCGACGCCACATCGATGCACGTACGAACCGACCTCACGCCCCTGAGCATCAAGCATTACGAGATCTTCCTCAATGGCGCCCCTCGCCCGGGCAACTTCTACCCGGCGGTTTATGACTCCCCCGACGCGTTCGTGACTGGGCTCACTCCCGACACCAACTACGTCATCACGGTGCGAGAAGCGGCGTTCTCGTACACGTTGAACACATATGTCACCGGCCCGTTCTCGACGCCGTTGGCCATTCACACGCTGACGCGCGCCCAGTCGGCTCCGACGGTACCGACGAACTTCCGCCCGCTGGTCATCCCGTTTAGCACCTCGGTGCCACACCAGCTCACCTTCCAGTGGGATAGTTCAACCGACAACATCGATCCTTCGAGCAGTCTGGACTACCGAGTCTACCTGAACAGTGTGTCGCAGGGCCTCGTTTGTGCCGGTACGCCGTACTGCTTCGGAGAGTCCAATTTCCGTTTTTCAAATCTGGTTCCGGGCGCCATATACCGGCTTTCGGTCGAAGCCATCGATACCGCAGGCAACACCTCCGCTCGTAGCGCCGACTACGTGTTCGTAGGCGTCTAGCCGCCTCGGCTGGCCACCGGCCGGATCGCTCGCAACCACAACTGGTGGAACGCGTGTGATCCGGACCGGCGGCTTTGCCCTTTCCCCGACGTTCTCGGCCGCCGGGAGTGAGCCGATGGAGTCCACGGTTCACATCGGCAGACATACTGGAGTACATGCACATCGACGTCGGCGAACTGCGCCGCAGACGGCTGCGAGCACAGCGAATCGATCCGCCGCTTGGTAGTTCAGTTTCCATCGGGGCTGTTGTCCGGCATATGTTGGCCATGCAGGCGCAGGATTTTGCGCAGGCCACGTGGGCGGTCGGTCTGCGGTCACCAGGATGTACGCAAGCCGATGTGCTGATGGCATTGGAGCGCGGCGAGGTAGTGCGTTCCTGGCCCATGCGGGGAACGTTGCATTTTGTCGCGCCGGCCGACCTGCGCTGGATGCTGCAGCTCACCGCACCCCGCACGCTTCGTGGTCTCACGAAACGCCACAGCGATCTGGGGTTGGACGAGGAAGTGTTCGCTCGATCGGCCGACGTTGCCCGGGGCGCGCTGGGCAACGGCGGTCGGCTCAGTCGCGACGGGTTCTACGATGCTCTCCACGGCGGAGGCATCAGCACCGACGGTCAGCGCGGCTATCACATTATTGGCATGCTGGCTCACCAGGGGTTGATCTGTTGGGGACCGCCCGTCGGGAACCAGCAGGCCTTGGTGTTGCTGGATGAGTGGGCGCCAGCCCCCGATGCTCCCGATCGCGACGAGGCACTGCGACGTTTCGCTGTTGGCTATTACTCAGCGCACGGCCCGGCGACGCTGAAAGATTTTGTTTGGTGGACGAAACTGACCCAGGCCGACGCCAAGCGCGGCATTGCACTGGCGCGGACGGACCTGGTCGAGGTCAACTCGCAAGGCGTGATGTACTGGCTGTCGGCCATTGAAGCCGACGCAGGAATCCCGAGCGAACGCCTGTCGGCGGCGGTTTTGCCGGGATTCGATGAGTATCTGCTGGGCTATCAGGACCGGTCTGCAGTGCTGGCAGCGGAGTTTGCGCCACGGATCGTGCCGGGCAACAACGGCATATTCCTGCCGATGGTGCTGGCTAGCGGCGAAATCGTCGGCACGTGGCGCCGCTCTGCGGCGCGTACCAAGGTCGAGGTACAGCTTCGGATGTTCCGAGACGTGACGGCAACCGAGCAGGGGGCGATTGCAGCGGCAGCATCGGACTACAGCCGATTTCGCCATACGCCCACCGTGTAGTGCCCGACGAGGCTTTGCTCACTTCGCATAGTGATGGCGTTGATAAGACACGACACCGTGGCACCACCCATCGCTCCATCATGGCGGCCGGTAGGTTCAGCAACCGGAGTTGGCGGTCGAGGATCTGCGGGTCGAACGTGGGGAGTGGTGGCGTCGGTTAGGTACACACCCGCACATCTAGCTGGCCAACCCGCCGGTCGTCGGACGTGACGAGACGGTAACTGCCCGGTTGGAGTGCAACATTTTCATTAATGGCCTTTACGCCGACGCCAACAGGAACGAGGAGAGCCGGGTTCGCTGGGGTCGGGCCGGTGGCCTGCTCGGCGTCGTGTCGAAGGGCTTCGGTGAGATGAGCCTCATCGATCACCTGAAGCGATACGGCGTCCGGAAAGATCGGGGCGTTTCGAGATCCGAATACGACGGCATCAACCCTGATGCCCCGGCCGGTCGGAGGCACTTCGAAGAGGTTGGAGACGGCGTATGTTCGGTCGGTTTCGCCCGTCATGACGTGTCGTATCTCCCACGTCGAGGCAACTGACCGTTGTCCCGGCCTGCCCAAGGCGTCGCATGCCGACGATTGTGAACTGAAGGCCGAGCGAAGCACGAACACCAAGACGACGACGGCAAGGAGTGACCCGACCAAAAGAGCTGAGATGATGCCGAGACCCAATGCGATTCGACGCTTCATTCGAACTTCCACGACTTCTTGTCGGCCCCGCACCGCGAAAGTAAACAGGCGCCATCGGCCTGCACGTTTTGGTCAGGGCGATGCTCGCCGAGTCGGTCAGGGTTGATTGAGACGAACACAACCAGAACCCCAGACGAGTGCCGGCGGGTCATCCGCCGGCATTCATTCGATATTCACTCAATCATTATTGACTCAATAATGGTTGAGCATCCATGATGTAGGCATGGATGCTCATGTCGTAGTGCGAGCCGAGCGTTTCGCCGCTCTGGGTGACCCGATCCGGCTCGCGATCGTTGACGAGCTGTTACGGTCCGACCGTGCACCGATCGAGCTGCAGACGATCGTCGACTGGCCGTCAAACCTGCTCGCCCACCACCTCGACGTCCTCGAACGCGTCGGCTTGATCACACGTCACCGCTCCTCCGGAGACGGTCGCCGCCGCTACGTCCACCTCGAACTGGACGCGCTCACCCCACTCGCACCGGCTCTCCTAACAGGCACGACGTCAGCACTGTTCGTCTGCACCCACAACTCGGCCCGCTCCCAACTCGCCGCCGCACTGTGGGCTCAGCGAACCGGTCAACCCGCACTATCCGCCGGCACGCACCCCGCCGAGCGAATCCATCCCGGAGCGGTGCAAGCCGCACGAAGAGCGAGCCTCACGCTCGCCGACACCACTCCTCGCCATCTCGATCAGATCACCGCAATGCCACACCTCGTCATCACCGTCTGCGACCGAGCACATGAAGAACTCGAGCCTCCAGTGTCATGGCTGCACTGGTCGATCCCAGATCCGGTCGCTGTCAACACCAAGGCTGCGTTCGACGACGCCCTCCACGAACTCGATCGACGGATCACCACGTTCGCCGGACAGGTGGCATCGTGACCGAACTCGCAGATCTCCCCGAAACCGTGACCGGCGAACTTCACCTCGCGCTCACCCGCCGCCTCGTCGCCGAAGCTGTTGGCACGTGCCTGCTGATCATAGCTGTGATCGGGTCGGGGATCATGGCGTCGCGCTTGTCGCCCACCGATGTCGGCATCCAACTCCTGGAGAACGCCTTCGCCACCGCCGGTGCTCTCGTCGGTCTGATCCTGATGTTCGGATCGGTGTCGGGTGCTCACTTCAACCCTGTGGTGACCCTCGTGGATCGGCTGTTCGGCACCATCTCGACTCGCGATGCGATCCTCTACGCCATCGCCCAGACCATCGGAGGTTGCATCGGGTCCGTAACTGCGAACGTCATGTTTGAACTCGACCCGATCAACATCTCCACCCACGCCCGGTCGTCCGGCGCTCTGTGGCTGTCCGAGGTCGTCGCGACGATCGGACTGCTGCTCGTCATCCACGGCTGCGTCCGCAGTGGCCGCGCGTCAGTCGTCCCCTTCGCCGTCGGCGCCTGGATCGGCGGCGCCTACTGGTTCACGTCGTCGACCAGTTTCGCCAACCCCGCTGTCACCGTCGCCCGGATGTTCTCGGACAGCTTCGCCGGCATCAAACCATCGTCGGCACCGATGTTCATCGCGATGCAACTCGTCGGCGCGTTCCTCGCCTACGCCCTCATCCGATTCATCTACCCCCGCCCCGTGCAGGAGACCACCGATGCCTGACACCCACGTCCCTGAAGTCCTCTTCGTCTGCGTTCACAACGCCGGCCGCTCACAGATGGCCGCAGCACTCATCGCCCACCACGCCGGCGACCAGATCATCGTCCGCTCCGCCGGCACCGCGCCCGCGAGTACCATCAACCCGTCCGTCGTCGATGCCATGCACGAACTCGGCATCGACCTCCACGCCAATGGCGCCGCACCGAAGAAGCTCACCGACGCAGCCGTCCAAGCCTGCGATGTCGTCATCACCATGGGCTGCGGCGACGAGTGCCCCTTCTACCCTGGCAAGCGTTATCTCGACTGGAAAATCGACGACCCCGCCGGACAAGGCATCGCCGCCATCAGACCGATCCGCGACGAAATCGACCGACGCGTCCAAGCACTCATCGCCGAACTCCTCCAACCAGTCGAGCACAGCTGATCTCGTCATGGCCAGCCTCTACATCGACAAACTCCCAGCCACCGAGCAGCACCTCGTCCGCAACGTCACCCGGCACCTCATCGAAGAGTTCGTCGGCACCTTCGGACCCGAGACCATCCCGATCGCATCCTCCACCGCAACCTAGCCCTGTTCACCCTCGGTGGCGTCATCGGCTAAGGGGGGCGAAGGCATCCTGTGAACGACACGGCAAAGGGCTCGGCCCACGACCTCGGCTTCAATGCGAATGTCGGTGGTGAATGTCGGGGAGATGTTCGTGCACATGGGCGAGCACCAGATGACGATGCTCCTGACCCGACAAAAACTCGACCGCCTCGACCAAGTGATGCGGGTCGCTGACATCGATCGGATGCGAATGAGCGAACACCTCGTGCGTATGCCGATGCCCATGCCGGGCCGAACCCACGATCAGCACCCCAGTCAGCGACATCGCGAACGCCACGGCGAGCGTCGCAGTCAGCCCTTCGCCATTCATCGGCCACGCCAACAATGCACCCACGAACGGTGCCAACGCGAAAATCACCTGACCCCGGGCCGCCCCCACCAGCCGGGCGCCGGTAATCCACAACGTGATCGACAACCCGTACCCGAAAGCGCCGATCAGCAACGCCGGCAACACCAACCTCGCCGGTGGCGCGCCCGACAGGACGATACCCAAGGCCACGTTGACCGAGCCGGCCACAACACCTTTCGTCAGAGTGATCCGTGCCGGGCTGTAGCCGTCGAGACTCGCCGTCACCGCGTTGTCGACTCCCCAACACAGGCACGCACCGACCACGAGCAACGCACCCGCGGCGAGCCCTGTGCCGCTCGTGCCAGCGATCAGAACACCGCCAGCGACGACGACCGCGATCCCAACACCGGCGCGCCGTCCGATGTGTTCACGCAAGAACATCCGGGCGATCAACGCTGTGGCGACGAGTTCAAGGTTGAGCAGCAGCGACACCGTACCTGCCGGTGTTCGATCAAGGGCGAGGACGAGCAAAACCGGGGCCAGACCGCCACCGACCACAACTGCGAGCAACAATCGCCATCGCTGCCCCGCAGTAGCACTCGACCGTTGCTCGCGAACCAGGAACGGTGCGACCGCAATGGCTGCTCCAAGATATAACAAGCCAGCCAACGTCACTGCACCGACATCGTCGACTAGCAACTTCGTCGCTGGCGTCGCCGCACCAAAGGACACCGCCGCCAGCGCACACCACAACCAGCCGTTGCGCTGCGTCAATCGACCACCGCTCACCGATCGCGTCCCCACACGATCATACTAGTGATTCGTTCCAACCGCCGAAGTCCGCCCATGCCCGCTGAGCCTTTGCAGCGACCGCTGCGAGTCGCGCCACCCGGTTGGCCCTCCGCGTCGGCCCGGGAAGAGGAGCATCCCGGTCGATGGACGGTGTCGACGGGGATGTCACGGGACCATCGTCACCCATCGCCGGGATCTCGTCCCGGTTCAGGCCTCGTCAGCCTCGCAGGTCCGATTGTCAGGGTGATGTGAGGGGTGTGTCAGTGGTGGATCAAGGCCTTTGGGCGGATGCTGATCTCACATCATTCGACAACGGAGATCATCATGAGAAACGTACGGATTGTCCGACTGGGATCACATCGCAAGGTAGTCGCCGGGCATTGTGACATTGGCCAGCCTCGCCGGGCTGGGAGTCGTTGAATCTGCCAAAGCTTCGGCAGATTCCATCGCGGTCACATTCAAAGTATCGGCAGCGGGGACCCCATGGACGGTGCCAGCAAACATCTACTCCATCCATATTCACGCAGTCGGCGGGTCGGGTAACGCCGGCAGCGCTAAGTCAGCCATCAAAATCGTAAAGGGTGGTATCGGGGGTCTAGGAGGGGTCGTGGACGCAGATCTCGCCGTGACACCGGGCGAGCAATTCTACGTCATCGTCGGCGCGGCGGGTACGCCCACCCACGCTGGTGGTGGAAGCTCAGCAGGCGGCCCGTCGGGTCACGACAACAGGAACGCCACCCAACTCGTCGCGGGATCCGGCAACGGGGGCGGGGCGACCGGATTGTTCCGAGCCGGACGTGCGACCCCGCTCATGGTGGCGAGCGGCGGAGGGGGCGGGGGCGGTGCCGGCTTTGCCGAAGGCGGTGACGGCGGCAACGGGGGCGGGAATCGGGGTTACGCCGGCAAGAGCATCGTCGGCGGCGCCGGTGGAAGCGGCTCGTCGGGTTCGAATAACGGTGGTACTGGCGAGGACTCGTGGATCGAGGATGGCGGGGGCTCCGGCGGGGGCGGGGGCGGCTACACCCCAGACAGCTCCGGCGGCGGGGCGGCAGGCAAACGAGGCATCCCGATCCCACTGAGCGGCGCACCAGCGGGCGGTGGCGCCGGCGGCCGGAACTACTCCGATCTCCCGAACAGCGCAATGGGCGTAGCGACCGATAGTGGCGACGGGTTGATGACGATCTCCGCCAGCGAAGTGTTTACGACAACGGCCGTCCTTAGCAGCAATCTGAACCCCGCATACCTTGGCCAGAAGGTGCGATTCTCGCTCAACCCAGTCGGCATCAGCTGGACGAATCGACCGAGAGAGGGCATGGTTACCTTCGGGACGTACGACCCGTCCACCGGGATTGAACTGCCGCAAGCGTATATGGATTGGAATCTTCCCTACGACCCGTTCTGGAATGCCCCCCAGTTCCCGGTTGGACTCACCTACGTGTGGGCTTCGTTCCCCGGTGACGCCACCCATTCGGCGTGGAAAAGCCCGTATCTCATGCAAGTCACCTATGCTGCGCTGCAAACCTCGATCTCGGTGTCACCGACCTCGCTTGATTTCGGTGCTCAGCCGTTGGGTTCGAGCACCGTGAAGTCGATCACGGTCTTGAATACCGGCGGCGCGGTATGGAAACTGGGTTCGCTGGCACTTACCGACGTGGCATTCACCGTCTCAGGAGGCACCTGCAGCGCCACCCCGCTCGACCGAGATGGCCTATGTACCTGGGAGGTCACCTACAAGCCGACCGCCGCCGCGGCCCTCAATGCGACGCTCGCGCTGACCGAAATCGGAGGCACGATCACGCGGGTGCCGCTGAGTGGATTGATCACAGCGCCGCCACCAACGACCACCACCACCACCACCACGACCGGGCCTATCGTTTCGCCGGTTGGTCCGCCGCCAGCTCAAGGCGTGCCTACCGTTACGTTGATTGCGCCTGCCTTTGGGCCGAAGGCGGGCGGCACCCGCGTCACCATTACCGGGACGAACCTGGTGAATGTACGTGCGGTGAAGTTTGGTGGAC
>JAYTVF010000405.1:0-3618 GCA_043744155.1 Acidimicrobiia bacterium
CCGGGTCGGGATGTCGTGGTGGCCCGCCCGCTTGCCACCTGTCGATCGGCCGCTGCTTCGTTTCGCTATGCACACGTAGGTTGGCGACCTGGGCCGTCCACGCGTCGAAATGGTCGTTCAATTCGTCCAGCGAAGCGATGCCGCGGTGGGTGGCCTCGGAGAGGAACCGGTCCCGAATGAAACGGTTCAGGCGTTCTTGTTTCCCTCGACCTTGCGGCGCGTAAGGTCGCGAGTGAACCAGCCGGATGCCGAGAATGGCGCACGTGCGGGTCAGGGCATGGTTGTTGAACGGGGCACCGTTATCGGCATAGAGGACCTCAGGCACACCACAACGGAGGATGGCTTGACGCAGCACGTCTTGACCGGCGCGGGTGTTCTCGACCGGCTGGAAGCGGCCGTGAACCAAAAGTCGGGAGTGATCGTCGACGATGAGGAACAGTCGCGCCCGGACTGACGCCGGGACTTGCGGGTAAGGAACGAACGGGCCGACGAGCACATCAGTGATCCACCGAGTGTTCGGGGCTTCGGCCTCAAACCGGCCGAATACTTTCGGTTCGGCGACCAACGCTTCACGATGCAAACCCCGGTTGCGGAGCCAGGACCGGATCGTGCGTTCAGATATCCGGACGCTATGGCGGTGCCACACAATGTCGGCGATCTGCGCCGCGGAGCGGCCCGGCAACTCGATCCGTAACGCCGCGGTCACATCGCAAAGTTCAGGGTGCGCCCGGACCGTGCCGACATCGGCGCGTTTCGATGGCCGCAGACCAGCCAGGGCGTCACGGCGCCAGTCCCGGATCCAACGGTCAACCGTTCCTCGCGAGTACTGCCGTTCACCACCATCAGGATGAACGTGTGTGCGCATAGCAATCATGCGCACGACATGGCCCCGCTCCGCCGCAGTAAGGCGGTCCGGGAGCGCTTCGGCGATCACCGCGTAACGGTGCAACGCCACCATGTCGGCATCGAATATCGGACTGTCCATTTGTGTCTCCTCCAGCTCAAGACCCCGAAAAAGGGATAGGAGGAATGAAACGACGGCTGCCGAACACGCGCCAGGGCGGATCTGTGTTGGACCTGATCAACACCCCGCCGGACACCACCGACACGAACCCCCACAAGCTGGCGGTCAACACCTCATGACGCCCAACCGCAGCCCTATGCGCGCATTGCATCACCGCCACCGCCGCGGCGACCGGCTCGACCACCAACGCTGTATCGACATCGCCACCAAGCTCGATCGTCAACGCCGCGAACCCGGACCACAACACCGCCGCCCCACCCGCAAAACACCGAACCCAATCACGAGCCGTCGTGTGCGGCACATCAACACGAGCCGCCGCCGGGCGCACACCCGACACGCCCTGAGCCACCGCTTCAAGCACGACACCCACGCTCTCCACCACGTCGAGACGGCCCACCAACAGAAACGACGGGACCAACGCATGCGTCACCGCGCACGCAGCACACCGCGCCCGAGCCAGCCACAACCGTCGACACCGACCATCAACCCGAACCGACCGTCGATACCCCGACCACCAACCCATCGGCACACGACACGACGGACACAACGCCCGCGGAACAACCACCGACCGGCCAGCCCCAACATAAGCATCGACAGAAAAAGGACACGGCCATACGATGGCCACGGGTGAATACGCACCCTTCGGACCCCTCCCCGTCGAGCGTCAACTCGACGACCAGGGAGGGGTCCCTCGCTTTACAAGAACCCCCGCATCCTCACCCACACCCGCCCCCATCACCAAAGAACACCGCCGAAACCAACCCGCCCCTGCTCACACAGTCAGGCCGCCAACACTTGTCCGAGCTTTTCGAATTTGCCTCCATGTTCGACAGCACTGAACCCGATCTCCGCAGCCGACGGATCATCGAGGGGGCTGCCGACGATGTTGAGCGCCGCCTGAGCGCTCAGCACCGACACCGATTCGCCGAACCTCCACGACACGGTCGCCGACGACACCCCGGATCGGTTGTGCGTCCGGATCGTCGCCCAACATGCACCTTCTATCGTCATCATGCTCCCCTCGTATGAAGTCATCTACAGGGCGCGAGCCTCGTCGCGAAAGCCACCAAACGCAACCGTTAGCCCGACCTCCCTTTTGGTCAGGCCAATCGGCTAGGGCACGGCCGCTCCATGCGACACGGAACGAGAGTGTCGCTTTAATGGCGTGTACCGCCCATCTATCGGCACGTGTACAAATCAAATGCCGATCAACTGCGCACGACCGTGCGGAACAAGTATCCATGGCCATCGCGGTCCTTGGTGGGGCGCCGACTGTCACTGCGCTTCTCCCTCGGCGAAGACGTCCAGCGCAGCGACGCCTGCCTCGAACGCCTCGTCGAGAAGTGTGTCGTCGCCAAGCTCCATCGCGCAGAGCAACACTCTGTTCACGATGTCCGGATCGCTCGATCGAGCGAGCAGCTCTCTGATATCGGCCAGCTTCGATCGGTCCGAGATTCGAGCGACAGCCCACAACCACTCAGCCGGGTACGCGTCTCTGAGCTGGATGGAAAGCTGTGGCTCGGCGAGACACGCTTGGATTGCCAGACTCCTCCAGTAGCGGTTCGGAAGAGTCGGCACGACTAGAGCCGGCCCGATGCGAAGCACCAACTCGTGATCGGCGGCGACGACCTTCAAGTACTCCTCATTTCGCTCGCTCGAGAAGTCGCTGAACAGGTATTCACGACTGTGCGAATCCAACCCGTGCGACCGAAAGAAGCTCCAGGCCGCCATCCGCCGAACCTTTCGTGGAGACTGCGCAGCCTTCGTTGCCACACGCCGACCGGCTGACTCGGTGAGGCGCTTCAGGAGCCGCCGCGTTGCGTGATCTACGGCCACCGCTTCGGGACCAGGTTTCAAAGAGTCCTCTAGGAGCCTCTCGAGAACCGTTGCCGCTGAGCGATGCAATTCCCCGTCGGTACGTTCGAGGCTCCAGCACACCAGGTCGAGGAACTCGACGCGGTTCGGAAGCGTATGGATCTCGGACAGCCGTGCCACAAGCTCCGCGTCGGGCATTCGCACGCTCGCTGCTCTCTGCAAGTTCGCCTGCAACTAGCCGACTGATCTCAATCGCGCTTGGCGCGCAAGGGACTCCTGGTAATCCTCCGCTTGCCAGCCGTTACCGGTCACCGACCACCCCAGTACCGCACTGGGCGCGAGTGCGACTTGCTTCGGAAATCATCATTGACAAGAGCGACCAACGACAGATCACCGGGGGCGGCCCGGCCAACATATTCCCGTTGAGTTTTCGGATGCAGGTGGGCCGCTGCTGGAGGCGTCGCCGTCGCCGCAATTGCGAGCGACCTCTTCAGGTTCGTAATCAGCGGATCGATTTTCTGTCGGACCCGCTGCTCTCCCTGGTGAAGAAGCCAAGTCGTTGTCTGGTCCGTTGCCGTCCAGAACGCAAGACAGAACACGGCGCTCGTGACCGTTGCCAGCTTCTGAACGACACTGCGAGCCAACAGCGCTTCGGCCAGGTCCCCACTATCGAAGGTATTAATGGCACCAGCGTACGGACGGGGTGCGACAGACCTGCCGTCCATGTCAGAGTGGCACTGTCGCTGGCGCTCGGGGTTGCGTTCGCTGATTGGTGACGC
>JAYTVF010000406.1:0-12564 GCA_043744155.1 Acidimicrobiia bacterium
CTGCGCCAGGCCGAGATGCCCGATCGCCCATGCGAGCGGAATCGAGGCCAAGAGGGCGGCGCGAAGTACGTCGCACCACCGCATCACACGAAGGTGGTCCGATCGGTCCATGACCGCGCCTGCAATGAGCCCGAACAGCAGGAACGGCGCAAACTCGGCCATGCCGAGCAGCCCGACCTGGAAGGTGGAGGCACCAAGGAGGTTGAGGGCCAAGAGCGGAAGCACGAGCGCCGTCACCTGCGTTCCCAGATGGCTAATGGCCGTAGCCGCCCAGAACCGGGCGAATGCCGGGTCGCGCCGAAGGCCGCTCAACTGGTACCGAGGCGGAGCGGAAATCCCGAAGCACCCAGGGGTACCTGTTCGATTAGCTGGGCAGACTTGTTGCGCACGCTATTTACATCGGTCGCGACCGGCCACCGCGTGAGGATCTCATTCGGCGCCGGCGTGAGCATGCCCGTGAGCCACGCAATGTCGGTTGTTTCCGGATCAAGCCATTGATTCCATGCCCGTGAAGCAAGCAGCACGGGCATCCGATCGTGGAGGGGTCGCATCAACTCATTCGCAGCGGTGGTGATGATGCTCAGGGTGCGCAGGCGTGCCGTACTCTCACCGCTTGGATCACGCCACGACGACCAGATGCCAGCCATCGCCAAGGGTTCGCCGTCGGCTCGCCGTATGTAATGCGGCTGCTTCACCGGCTTGGTTTCAGCGGTGCTGAGCGTCTGCCACTCGAAGAAGCCGTCGGCCGGCACGATGCACCGTTGTGTCGAGAATAGTCGGGCGAACGCTGGCTTCTCCGTGACCGTTTCTGCCCGACAGTTGATCATTCGAGCGGCAATTTTTCGATCTTTGGCCCAAAACGGCACCAGACCCCAGTGAAACGCCTGTAGTTGGCGGCCGTTTGCGCCATCGATAACGCCGTACACCTCTTCGGTCGGCGCGACGTTGTAATTCTTGGGGAGGACAGTGTCGGGCAGCGTTGCCGAGAAATACGCCGCGATCTCCTCGATAGGGGCTGCAGCGACGAACCTACCGCACACCTCGATCGGCTCCTTCAACGCGATTGGCGACCATCGGGAACGTTGGCATACACACATTCTGCCTCCCCTACGCCGAAGCAGGCAGAATGGGGGGATGAATGGCGCCGTCCCCGATCTGTCCGAACTCCGTGCCGAAATCGACGTCGTCGATGAGCAACTGGTCGGATTGCTGGCCCAACGCGCTCGACTGGTGCGAGGCGTGGTGCACTACAAACGTGCAAACCACATGCGCGTCGTCGACCGGGCGCGTGAGGAGGCGATGCTGACACGGATCGGTGAGATCGCCACAGGCCAGGGGCTTGATGCTCGCGTGGCGCAGCAAGTGCTTCGCACCATCATCGACAGCTTTACCCTGCTGGAAGTGGAGGAACTCGGCCCAGACGCGTAAGCCCTGTCGGCCAGTATCCGCCTTAGGCGTCAGTCGGAGCGAGCATGGCGCGCATCACTTCGATGACTCTCGCCTGGTCGTATTCGCTGAGCGAACTGCCGCTCGGTAGGCACAAGCCTCGAGCGAAGAGATCGTCGGACACGCCGTTCAGCATCGAGTCGTACGCCTTGAAGACCGGCTGTTGATGCATGGGCTTCCACAGTGGCCGGGATTCGATGTCTTGGGCTTCGAGGGCCAACCGCAGCTGCTCAGGGGTGCTGCGCGCCGCCTCCGTCAACACGATGCAGGTAAGCCAGTAGTTCGGCGTGCTCCACTGTGGGACAGGCATGAATTCGATCGGCAGCCCGGCGAACCCTTCGCGGTACCGGTCGTTAATCGCCTTTCGCTTTGCTATCTTGGCGGGAAGTGTGGCGATCTGCCCGCGACCGAACGCGGCCAATAGATTGCTGAGGCGATAGTTGAAGCCCACTTCCACATGCTCGTAGTGTGCTGCCGGTTCACGAGCCTGGGTGGCCAGGTGCCGCAGGCGCTGCGCGAAGGCCGCATCGTCGGTGACAATCATGCCGCCGCCGCTGGTGGTGATGATCTTGTTGCCATTGAACGAGAACACAGCCGCCACACCGAAGCTGCCCGCCCGCCGGTCCGTGTTCAGCGCCCCGAGCCCCTCGGCCGCGTCTTCGATAACGACCAATTCGAATCGCTCGCAGACAGCGCGCAGGCGGTCATAGTCGCAGCACTGCCCATAGAGGTCGACGGCCACAAGCGCCCGGATTGGCTTCTGGTCGCGGATGCCAGCTTCACAAGCCTGGGCCAGAGCATCTGGGTCGATATTCCACGAGGTGGCCTCAGAGTCGATAAACACCGGAGTGGCGCCGGTGTAGACCACCGCATTGACCGAGGCCGCGAACGTAAAGGTGGACACGGCAACCCGATCACCTTCGCCGATTCCCAATGCGTGGAGACAAAGGTGAATGCCTGCGGTCCCGGTCGAAACGCCAACCGCATGCGCACGGCCGCTCCAAGCGGCAAGATCGAGCTCGAAGGCATCAAGGTCGGGACCTACTGGAGCGACCCAGTTCGAATCGATCGCGGCATTGACGTAATCACGCTCGAGCTGACCGACATCGGGCGGAGAAAGGAATACACGAGCCATTTTGGCGAGCCTCCAGAGAGAAATCGAACAGGAAATGGGCGGCGAGACCGGTGCAGGTCTATGCGCCCGAAACGAGGGTTGCAGACGCGCTTTCTGCGGTCCAGGGTGCCGAAACAGCGGGTTGGCGAGTGACCGCGAGAAGCTGGGGTACCACGTCTTGGCCAGCGACGAGCAGCTTGCTCAAGCCCGAGTAGTCGAGTTCGGGCACGGGCACATGGGTGATCAGAGGGTGGAACGGGCGTGACCCGACCTCATCCGGACCGATGAGCACCTCGTGCATTTTCTCGCCAGGACGCAGGCCGGTAATGACGATCTCAAGAGCAGGTGTGACCTTCCGGGCGAACTGCTCGGCGATGCTCAGGATGCGCATTGGGCTTCCCATGTCGAGAATGAGTGCCTCACCATTGCGGCCAACGTCGGCGGCCTGAATGGTGAGTTGCACGGCCTCGGAGATCGTCATGAAGTACCGAGTGACTTCGGAGTGGGTCACCGTGATGGGACCACCTCGATTCACCTGGCCCTGGAACGTCTCCATCATCGAACCTCGACTACCCAACACGTTGCCGAATCGAACGCTCAGGAAGCGGCCGCTCGGCGCATTGGCGGCGATGGTGGCCGTGAGTCGCTCGGCGATGCGCTTCGTACAGCCCAGCACATTGATGGGGTCGGCGGCTTTGTCCGTTGAGATGTTCACGAACCGCTCGACACCGTTGGCCATTGCCGCATCCAGCACGTTCAAGGTGCCAAAGACGTTGGTCTTGACCCCTTCGATCGGGTGCAGTTCCAGCAGCGGCACATGCTTGAGGGCCGCAGCGTGGAACACCACGTCAGGCTTGAACTGGGAGAAGACCTCGAACATGCGCTCGCGATCACGGATGTCGGCGACAACGAGTGACGGCGAACTCAACCCGGACGTGCCGTCGAGCGAAAGTTGCATGCCATGAAGACCGGATTCATCGCGGTCGAGTTTGACCAGTTCGGCGGGACCAAGCCGGGAGAGCTGACGGCACAGTTCGGAACCGATTGAACCACCGGCACCAGTGACCAGCACCGTCTTGCCACGAATGTGGCTGGCGATCGACACGAGATCGAGATCGATCTTTCGTCGGCCAAGGACGTCCTCGACCGTGACCGGCTCGATCTGGGCCACGTCGATGCGGCCGGCCAGGTCGGCGAGACGCGGCAGGGTGCGAATGTCGTCGCAGAATCGGCCGGCCAGCTCCCAGATCTCTCGCAAAAGCGTCTCGGGCGCACTTGGGATGGCAATCAACAAGGTGTCTGCGTTGTATTGAGCGAACACCGTTGGAAGGGCGCTGCGTCCACCGACAACACGCAGGCCGTGAACCCGACGACGGATGCTGCCAGGGGAATCATCCAAGACAGCGACCGGAAGATAAACACTGGATGGATCTGTGAGCATTGCTCGAACAATATGCTCACCTGCCTCACCTGCACCGAAAACTATGACTCGCTTCTGAGCGCCCTTCGGGCGCAATTTATCGGCTCGCCATCCGCGATAGGCGGCCCGCCACATCGAACCGAGTAGAATTGCCATCGGCATCGTCACCAACCCGAGTCGCCAGCTCGCACGGTTACTCAAGACGTTCAGCGCCAAATTGACGCCGAGGGTGGACACGGCGAACAGGACGACCAGGCGGGTAATCTCGAAATAGGTGCCGACTCGCTCGCGCCCCAGGTAATTTCCGAAGAGAAGCCCGAGAAACACGTGCACGACGCCACCGACGAGGAAGGCGGCGAGCGCGGTACCGGCACCGCTTCGCAGGACGAAGGAACTCACGGCGATGGCCAGAGCCAAGGCAACAAGGTCGAGCCCCGCCTGTACCGCGCCCCGCCAGGGTGTGAGAAGCAAAATCAGTCGCTCCTCAAATCGCTCCTGTTGCTGGACCCGTAAAGGTGATGACACGCCGCCTCCAATCATGCCGACCGAGGCCCTCTCCGTCGGGTTCTCCAGATCAAGAACAGACTCCATTGTAAATCCGAGGATGAGGTAGAAGCCCTAGATCGGACGACCCTAATTGGCTTGAACCAGAGAAAACACACAGAAATCTCCTCGTGTCTTGACAACAAACGGTGGACTTCTAACCACTATTCGTGACTTATGGGCCAAAGGTCACAGGTCAGCGGGCGACCTCATCAGGCGCTCGTCCAATCGAGGCCTTTCGATAGCGCGGGTCAAGTCAGCGTCGTGATGCACATCGCCGGGGTGCGTGCCGTCGAGTTCGAACCCGACGGCGTTGCCCCCCCATCACACCGCGCCCAACACTCCGAAAGAGCGTTACAGTCGTGCAGTCGCTGGTAGTAGCCCACCCCCCGGCCACGAGGAGTTCAACGATGGCACCGAATCAGTCCCGAACCGTAGAGCCCAAAGTGTTGGTCATGGTGCTCGCTGGCGGGGAGGGCAGACGTCTGAACCCACTCACATCAGACCGGGCCAAGCCAGCGGTACCGTTCGGTGGTAGCTACCGCATCATCGACTTCGTGCTGTCGAACTTTGCCAATGCCGGGTATCGCAAGATCGTCGTACTCACGCAATACAAGAGCCACAGTCTCGACCGCCACATCAGCCAGACCTGGCGCTTTTCGACACTGCTCGGCAACTACGTCACTCCGGTACCAGCCCAAATGCGCATGGGTCCGCGTTGGTTCTCGGGCTCTGCCGATGCCATCTACCAAAATCTCAACCTCATCAGCGACGAGAAGCCCGATGTCGTCTGCGTCTTTGGCGCCGATCACATCTACCACATGGATCCGCGCCAGATGGTCGAGCAGCACCTGCGCTCCGGCGCCGGGGTCACGGTGGCCGCCATCCCGGTGCCGATCGAACAAGCTTCCGAATTCGGGGTTATCGAAGCGAACGAGCAGGGCCTCATCACGCAGTTCCTCGAAAAGCCTGCGAACCCTCCGGCCATGCTCGACAACCCCAAGATGGCACTGGCGTCGATGGGCAACTACGTCTTCAGCACCAAGACTTTGGTCGATGTGGTCACCCCCACGGAGAATAGCCAGACCAACACCGACGTCGGCGGCGACGTGATCCCAGCGCTTACGGCTCGCGGCGAGGCGTATGTGTACGATTTCTCGCAGAATTTCATCCCCGGCCAAGCCGAACACGAGCAGGGCTACTGGCGTGACGTCGGTTCGATCGATGCCTACTACGAGGCCAACATGGATCTGCTCCAGCCGATTCCGCTGTTCAACCTCTATAACCCCGAATGGCCGATGTACTCGCTGCAACTGCCGCTTCCGCCGGCGAAGTTGTGCCAGGACGCCAACGGAAACCCGGCGCACGTCACCGACTCCCTTCTCGGCGCAGGCACGATTGTATCTGGCGGCCGCATCGAAAATTCGGTGATCGCCCCCGATGTCTTCATCGACGCCGACTCCGAGGTGGTCGACTCCATTCTGATGCCCGGCGTGCGGGTCGGGGCAGGGGCGAAGGTGCATCGCTGCATCGTGGATAAGAACGTCGACATACCTGCGGGCAAACTTGTCGGCATGATCTACGAGGGTGGCAGCGAGGGGCTCAGCGTCTCGACTGATGGCATCGTTGTGGTCGCCAAGGGTCACAGCTTCGGCTGATGTGGGCTGGAGTGAACCAATGAAAATCCTCTTTGTCGCCCCGGAGTGTTATCCACTCATCAAGACCGGAGGGCTCGCTGATGTCGCTGGGGCGCTACCTTTGGCCCTCGGGCGTCTTGGTGAGGACGTTCGTGTCCTTTTGCCCGCCTACAGAGGCGTCGTGGCCCACGTGCTCGATGTCAACGACATCCACAGGGTGGGCGATCTCTTCGGCGGGCCTGCCGTGCTGCGATCGGGCACGTGCCAGAACGGCTTGAGGGTCATTTTGCTGGATGCGCCGCACCTGTTCGATCGTGACGGCGGGCCATATCTCGGCCCGGACGGAAACGATTGGCCCGACAACCACCTTCGGTTTGGTGCGCTCTCGCGAGTCGGGGCGGCTCTGATCGGCGGTGCATTGGCGGACTGGATTCCAGACGTGGTGCACGTGCATGACTGGCAAGCTGCGCCGACCATGGCCTATATGCGGCAGGATGGGATCGTAAAACCGTCAGTTTTGACGCTGCACAATATGGCGTTTCAGGGCGTTTTCCCGGCCGAAGCCCGCACCGAACTCATGATCTCTGATGACCTGTTCAACGTGGAGGGCATCGAGTACTGGGGGCAGCTCAGCTTTCTCAAGGCGGGCATCCAATTCGCTGACGCAGTCACGACGGTGAGTCCGACCTACGCGCAAGAAATCCTCACGCCGGACCAGGGCATGGGAATGCAGGGTTTGTTAGATGATCGCCGTGGACATCTCACTGGAATCTTGAACGGCATCGATGTCGAGGTGTGGAACCCGGCCACCGACCCGGCCCTCCCCCATCCGTACGCGATCCGAAAGATGGCTGGAAAAGCGCTCAACAAGACCTCGTTGCAGGCCGAACTGGGCCTGGTGCCGCGGTCCGACGTGCCGCTCTTCGCGGTGGTCAGCCGGCTATCGGATCAGAAGGGTCTGGATCTGATTCTGGCCGTTCTGCCTGCCCTTCTCGCTGGTGGCCAGCTCGCCGTGTTGGGCAGTGGGGACCCGAGCATCGAAGCTGCGCTCCACGAGGCGGCTCGACAACATGCTGGCGCTGTGGCGTTTGTGCGGGGATACGACGAAGCCCTGGCCCATCGTCTCCAGGGTGCCGCCGATGTCATCATGGTTCCGTCACGCTTTGAGCCGTGCGGGCTGACGCAATTGTGTGCGTTGCGCTACGGAACTCTGCCATTGGTATCCCGCGTCGGCGGCCTGGCCGACACCGTCATCGACGCCAATGCCGCGGCCCTTGCCGATGATGCTGCGACCGGCTTCGTGTTCGCGCCTGTGTCGGCAGAGGCCCTGGAGCGCACCATCGAGCGGGTGATAGCGGTGTGGAACTCGCCTGGCGTCTGGGCCAAGGTTCGCAAGCGCGCCATGGCACATGATGTCAGCTGGGACAGGCCGGCTGCGCAGTATCGGGCGCTCTACGAAAATCTTGTCGCCGACCATGCCCATCGCGTCACTACCCGCATCGTGACCACCACCCCCTATCTTGGCCAGCAGCCCGGCACCTCGGGGTTGCGCAAAAAGGTCGCCGTCTTCCAGCAGCCCAACTACCTAGAGAACTTTGTTCAGTCGATCTTCAACGCCCTTACAAACGTTGAGGGCGAGACGTTGGTCGTCGGCGGTGACGGTCGCTTCTTTAACGACGTCGCCGTTCAAACGATCATCAAGATGGCCGCAGCAGCGGGCTTTGGGCGCATTCTGGTCGGCAGGAATGGCCTGCTGTCGACACCGGCCACGTCCGCGGTCATCCGGTCATATAAGGCATTCGGCGGCATCATCTTGTCGGCCAGCCACAACGAGGGTGGTCCGAAAGGCGACTTCGGTATCAAGTACAACATGGGCAACGGCGGGCCCGCCCCCGAGGCGACGACCGACGCTATCTACCGCTCGACGCAGACCATCAACCGCTACGCCACGCTCGACGCATCCGACGTCGACCTTGGGGTCGTCGGCGAGACCATAGTTGGTGCGACCACCGTGCAGGTGATCGATCCAATCGAGGACTGGTTGCAGTTGATGCGCACGCTGTTCGATTTTGACGCCATTGCCGCTCTGTTCGCTTCCGGCTTTCGTCTTCATATGGATTCGATGGGAGCCGTGACCGGACCGTATGCGCATCGCTTGTTCGAGGAAGTGCTCGGCGCAGCCGCTGGAACCGTGGTGCACGGCGTTCCGCTGCCCGATTTCGGCGGGCACCACCCCGACCCGAATCCCGTGCACGCCCACACCGTCGTTCAGGCCTTGAGCGGCCCAGACGCCCCAAATATGGGTGCGGCCTGTGATGGCGACGGTGATCGCAACATGATCGTCGGGCGAAACCTGTTTGTGAGCCCTTCGGACAGTCTGGCCGTCTTGGTGGCCAACGCCCACCTCGTGCCCGGCTACGCCGCTGGGCTCGTCGGTGTGGCTCGCTCAATGCCCACCAGTGGGGCTGTCGACCGCGTCGCTGACCGTCTCGGCATCGCGTGCTACGAAACCCCGACCGGATGGAAGTTTTTCGGCAACTTGCTCGATGCTCATCGCATCACGATGTGCGGGGAGGAGAGTGCCGGAACCGGCTCTGATCACGTCCGCGAGAAGGATGGGCTCTGGGCGGTTCTGTTTTGGCTGAACGTGGTGGCCGCCCGCAACATGGGCGTCACCGAAATCGTGCAAGACCACTGGGCCGAGTACGGCCGTACGTATTACTCACGACATGACTATGAGGGAATCGCCCTGACGGACGCCGAGCGGTTGTGGGCCGAGTTGCGGCGCAACGTACCGACGCTGGTAGGCACAACGTGGGGGTCGCTGACGGTGGCGGAGGCTGATGAGTTTGCCTATCTGGATCCGGTCGATCAGTCGGTCAGCGACCGCCAGGGCTTCCGTGTTCGTTTCACCAACGGTGCCCGGGTGGTGTTCCGACTCTCGGGCACAGGCACTGAGGGCGCCACGCTCCGTGCGTATTTCGAGGCGTATGAGCCTGATCCGGCTCGCCACGGACTCGATCCCCAAGACGCTCTGGCGGCAGTCATCGCGGCTGCGGACCAAATCGCCCGAATTTCTGTGGAAACCGGACGCGCCTACGCATCGGTCGTGTCTTGAGCTAATCTTGCCAAGGGGTCCGCGGTAACCGGCGGGATCTAGCAGGGCGAGATAACACTGCCACTACATGTGGTTGAGCGCTGGGTAATTCGGCTCCGATTCATTGTCAATCGCCGTACGTCAACGCTAGACCAAAAGGAATGCACATGGAACTCGACGGAGTAGCGGAAGTCGCAATGCAGCGCTCAGCGGCGCGGCCGGTCAATGTGGCCGCCGCCACGTTTCCCATGATCCGAAGGGGCTTCGACCCTACTCAGGTGCAGTGGTATTTGCAGACTGTGGCCGAGGATCTCGCCGAACACGAAGAGCGCTCGCAGCGGTTGGAGCAACAAGTGGCCGATCTTCGACGTGAGCTTTCTCAGGTCACCCGGATCGATGAGGTCACCGTCGCCAACTTCCTCGGCGAGGAGAGCGCCCGGTTGTTGTCCATGGCCCGCGACACGTCACAGAACTTGGTTCGGCGATCCGAGGAGAAGGCCACCAACACCGTTGCTGCCGCGAAGGCAATTGCCGCCGACCTACGTAGTGAGGTCGAGCGGGAGGTGGCGCGGGAGCGGCGCGAGGCGGAAGAAGAAGTTACCCGTTTGCGCCGAGATACCCAGATCGAGACCGGTCGGCAGCGTCAGGAGGCCGAAACCGATACACGGCGACTGCGACGTGAGACGGAGATGCTCACGACCAAACTACGCCAGGAAACCGATGCCGCCTGTGCCGCTGCCCAGAAACATGCGCAGGAGCGATCCGACAAAATCGTTGCCGACGCCGAGGCCCAACGCACCGCGGTCATTGGTGACCTCACCCGCCGTCGAGAACTTGCTGGGCGCCAGCTTCGCGAAATCATGGCCGGACGCGACGCATTGCTTGCCTCGCTCCGACAGATCGAAACGACGTCTCACAGTCTCACATCGGATCTCGAGACATACACCCTGACCCCGGCCCCCTTCGTCAATCTTGCCGACGAGGCCCATACCCGTGCGACTTCTGACGAAGGTGCGGTCAGTTCGGTCGTGCAGCACGCCACCGGTCAGGCCAGCCTCGCCCAGACGACAGACGTCAGAGAAAAGGCACCCGTCGAACTTGTGAGCGCAGTCGCGAAGGCGTCCTGAGTCGCCTTCCTCACCGGGTGAGGACGACGTCAGATGTGCATCTAGGTTGGCATGGCCGCCAGTCGAGCGAGGGCGTTGAAGGCTCCGGCGGCGACAGCGCTGCCGCCCTTACGGCCGACATTGCTGATACTGCGATCCGACACGGCGCTCGCCCGCAGGGCTGCTTTTGATTCGGCGGCCCCAACAAAACCCACCGGCAGACCGATGATCAGGGCTGGGTCGACAACTTGCTCCTCGATCAGCCGCAGCAACTCGAACAGCGCAGTCGGCGCGTTGCCGATCACGAAAATGGCCGCGTTCGGATGTAAGAGCGCGCCGTGGCGTAGTGCCAGGGCCGATCGGGTCTGTTCCCGGTCCGATGACGGCGAGGAAATAGCCTCGAGGTAGCACTCGGACCTCACACTCGTGATGCCCATCTTCACCATCTGTGCATCAACGATGACAGGCGCTCCCGCTCGCAGCGCCGCCACTGCCCGCTCGACGGCTTCGATGCCGATCACGGTGGAGGTGGCGTAGTCGGCATCGGCGCTGGAGTGGATAATCCGCTCAACTATGGCCCGGTCACCGACGGCCCACATGGACAGGTCGATTTCGGACCGCATGATCCGGTAGCTCTCGACCTCAATCGGATGAATCGTCATACATACACCTCGTGGATAGCGTCGACGGGGCAGATCTCGACACACGCGAGACACGCGGTGCAGCGAACATCTATCACCCGAGGACGCCTGGGTGCCGCAAGCAGCGCACGCTCCGGGCATGTGACGATGCACATTCCGCAGGCGGTACATCGGGCGCTGATGACGACGGTATTCATGGTTGGTAGCCCCGCGGCGTGACCATGCGGCCATTGATTGTTCGGGTCGTCGAGGCGCCGACAACCACACAGGTCAGCATGTCGACATCTTCTGGTCGGGCCAGGGCCAGGGTCGTGAGGATCACACGCTCAGTCGTTCGGCCAACTTCGGTCACGAGCCCGACGGGCGTATCAGCCGGTCGATGAGCGGCCAGTATCTCCAACGCCCTTTCGAGCTGCCAGGTACGCTTGAGAGATCTCGGGTTGTAGAGCGTGACGACCAGATCGGCCTCCGCCACAGCCTGTAGTCGGCGCTCGATAACGGTCCATGGCGTCAAAAGGTCGCTGAGACTGATAGCGGCATGATCGTGGCCCAGCGGGGCACCCAATACCGCGGCCGCAGCCAGCGCGGCTGTGACACCCGGGACCACAAGCACCGTCGGGTTACCATATTCGGGAGCTAGTTCGAGTACCAGCGACGCCATGGCGTATACCCCGGCGTCTCCGGAGCAGACCAGCGCGACGGTTTCGCCGGCGGCCGCCCGCTGCAACGCCATGCGGCAACGTTCAGCCTCGGCACCGATCGGGCTGCGCACCACATCTTGAGCGGGCGTGAGCAGATCGTGGCACTGATCGACATACAGGTCGTACCCAATCACCACCTGGGCGTTGCGCACGGCGGTTGACGCGGCTGGCGTGCGGTGGTTCGGTAAACCTGGCCCCAATCCGACCACCGAAAGCTGACCGGTCGGAGCAGTCCGACGGGCGATCGCCACCGTCGCCATGGCCGATCGTTGTTTCGAAACGACGAGCGTCGACCCAGCCCCAGCGGCCAACAGGGCCGCGGCCTCAGCGACGCTCGGTGTACCAACCTCGGCCTCGACAATCGCACTCGGATTCGGCACGGCGACCTGAGCCAGGGCTTCGGCGGGAAAGGTATGTATCGGTAAGCCGAGAGCGACGATTCCATCCTCATTGGCCTTCAGGTCAATCGTGGCGACCAGGGCAACCGACCGCCGGTCGAGCCCGCCCACGGCCAATGCCGTGTCAAGGAGAGTCGACACTTCGTCCGCCGAGACGCCTGCAGCTGAACCAATGCCGGCCACCAAACTCAGGGGATGCAAAACCACCGTATCGACGGTCCTCGGCAGTGCCTGATCCGAGACGATGAGGTCGGCATCGACGCTGTCGGCGACCGTGAATCGGGACTGAAGCACTGACGGCAAGGGCCACGGGGTAACCACGCGCACGGTCAGGTTCGCGCCGTCGAGCATTCGGCGGGTCACCGCAGCGACATCTCCCGAGATGCCGAAGCCTGCCAGCATGTCCAGGGCCGGTACCTGGCCGTTGTCGGAGGCTGTGGTAATCACTGCCGTTGCCCCGA
>JAYTVF010000407.1:0-12543 GCA_043744155.1 Acidimicrobiia bacterium
GCCACGTCACGAATCTGTATTGACACGTACCCGAGGGTTCCCGGTGCGCTGCGAGTGCCGACTCCGTCAGCGACGGTCACGATGCCGTAGTCCGGAAAATAGTACCGGAAGTTACGAAAATCGTATCCCGCGCAGGGATCGGGTGCGGCCGGGGCGGCGACCTGCGGCAGTGTCGTCGGCGCAGTGATCGGTGATGGAGTCGATGGTGCAGTGGTGCGAGGGGCGGGTGGCTCGGTCGCAGACGGGGCGGTTGTGGTGGACGTCGATGGGTTGGCCGAGTAGACGATGGCGTCGGCAAGCGTGGCTGAGGTGGACGCCCCGGCCTTGGGTGGTGGCGCACTGGTGGGGCTTGCGCAGGCCACCACCGTCAGCAACAACGACACCACGGCTGCCTGTCGATGGGCGATGCGCATAGGACAACACTATTGCTCTGGTGTGGGTAGATCGGCCCAGGCGAGGCGTTATTTCCTACGTAATAGTGATTTCGGCATCGAATCCGGCATCAGCACCGGCGACAGCGGGCCGGGACCGCAGTCGATAGTGCGTCGCTGCTGGCAGGATGACGCTGATGGACCCTCCCGAGGTGGCGGTCGCCACCACCGTGGTGCCCTGCATGAGTTCGAGCACCACGTTCGAAAGGCCCGGTGGCGCAACCTCGACGACAAGCGTGAAGCGTTGGCCAGCCGATGCATCGAGTCCGCCGGGACGTGCGCTCGCAGTGTCGCCAAAAACCAGTGCCCCAGAGGTACCGGGCAGAAAGCTGATCGGAATCTCGGGCGTCGAGGCATCACCGTCGAGCGTCTGGAACTTTCTCTTTGCACCCGCCCCGCCGACCGACAGCGTCGAGCCGACCAGGGTGAACGCCTGTCGGATCGCCGCCCCCGGACAGCAGGCTCCGGTCGCGTCGGTGAACCGGTCGATGAAAAGCTGTCCGGACGAGATCGAGATGGCTCGCACGCCATCATCGGCGCGGTCGCCCACTCCGGCGGAGGTGATGCGGGTGGCCGTCTTTCCGGTGCAGGTAAAAATGTGGACGTCACTGAGTTGCCCGGTGCCCCCCGTGTTGGCGTTGGTGAAAACGGCTGTTTCGGCATTGCTATTGGTTCCGCCGATGTCGCCCGTGGCCACCGCTCTCACCTGCAGCGCAACGTAGTCGGCCGCGCTCGGGGTCCCGCGGGTGCCCTGGCCATCGACCACGGTAACCACGCCCCAGTCAGGCAGGTTGTAAGTGTAATTTCGAAAGTCGATGGCGCCGCAGGGGTTTGGTGCCGCCACCGTGGCGGGCGGTGACGTTGTCGCGGCCGTGGTGCTGGGTGCTGCTGGCTTTGCCGTGGTCGATCCCGAGGCTGTCGATGCAACGGCGGCAGTGGTCAATTCAGCCGGGGCGCTGGATGCCGTGGATGCTGCGGATGCCGCCGTAGATGATGGCGCCTTGGCGGACGACGGGTTTGTCGCGCCGCTTGTCGTCGTGAAGGTCGTGGTAGCGGGTGAGACGGACGCGGTGGACGCCACTGTTGGCGCAGCGGAGAGCTTGGTAGTCGACTTCTGGGCCGGACAGGCGGTGCATGTCACAGCGACCATGATTGTCAGTGCGAAGACTCGGGCAGTACGCATCCCCGCACCCTATTCGTCGCGTGAGTGATCCACGGGAAATCGACGATGCCCCGCTCGTTAGGAGCGGGGCATCGATACAGCAAACGGCGGCAGCGCCAGCCGGGATTGTCAGACGGCGAGCAGATCCCGGGCGCCGGTGTCGGACGACGGATGGCGAAGCTTGCTCATGGCGCGAGCCTCGATCTGACGGATCCGTTCCCGGGTGAGGTTGAAGTGTTCGCCAACCTCTTCGAGGGTACGTGGTTCTCCACGATCCAGACCGAAGCGCAGCTTGAGTATTTCGCGCTCACGATCGTCGAGCGGGGCCAGCAGACGATTGATCTCGTCGGGGAGCAGGGCAGTGGCAGCAACCTCGAATGGGCTTTCGGCTGACCGGTCTTCGACCACGTCACCAAGTTCGGCATCGCCGTCTTCGCGTAGGGGTTCGCTCAGTGACAATGGCTCGGCTGCGAAACGCAACGCTTCGGTGACCTTGTCCTCGGGCATCTCGACCTCGGCCGATAGTTCGGCCAGAGTGGCCGGACGGCCCAACTTCAGTTCCAGTCGAGCTCGGGCCTTCTGCAGACGAGCCAGCGTGTCTCCGGCGTGCACTGGGAGGCGGATAGTGCGGCCCGTGTTGGCGATACCGCGGGTAATGGCCTGACGAATCCACCAGGTGGCGTAGGTCGAGAACTTGAAGCCCTTGCGCCAGTCGAACTTCTCGACGGCATGCATCAGGCCCAGGTTTCCTTCCTGGATGAGATCCAGAAGCGGCAGACCAGAGGCCTGATACTTCTTCGCGATTGACACGACAAGCCTTAGGTTCGATTGTACGAAGGTACGCTCAGCATCTTCGCCCTCACGAGCCTGCCGACGAAGCTCTCGCTTCTTGGCCGCGGTGATTTCCTTACCGCCCTTTTCGAGGGCCGCGGCAGCGGTTGCCCCAGATTCGATGGCCTTGGCCAGCCGAACCTCGTCATCTTTGGTGAGCAGGGGATACTGACCGATATCAGTCAGATAGAGACGAACAAGATCCTCTTCGTCACGCTCGATGCGCTCCTTCGCCAAGACAGAACTCCCTTGAGTAAATCCCCGTTGGCGGGTGACGTCAGGCATGAAAAAGCACAACGTACGGGGTTTAGTCATGATACGGGGTCGGTCAAGCCTTCCAACGACCTATATCTGGGAGATTATCACCACTTAAAACGTCGGTGTTGATACGTAGAGTGCCTATGTGTGCTGGTAGTCTCGGGAAGCGGTGCTCACCAGCAAGCTAGATCGTGGTTTCTGTGCTGACAAGGGGTGTGTTCAGAAGGTCACGCCGCTGTGGAGGAGCACGTTGGCGTAGGCGGTACATTCCCCCGTTCGTACAATTGTGACGCAATTCTCAGAACGTTGCTTGAGAACTTCGTGAGGAACTGACACTTCTACTGCATTGCGCAGCAGGTGTCGCAGGCCCGAAAGGGTCAGCCCGGGCTGATCGGCGAGTTCTTCGGCCACGATGTACCGCTCGACTTTAAGCTCGGTAAGCACCGCCGCAACGACGGCGAGAAAGCCCGGCAGGCCGGGCACGATCGCGAGGTCAATGACCGGCACCCCTGGCGGGCACGGCATACCCGCATCGCAGATCAGCAGCGTCTGCCCATGTCCAAGCCGTGCCACCACGTGCGAGAGCGGCGCGTTCAAGAGGCCCGAACGCTTCATGCCGCGCTCAGCAGACGGGCACCGACGGTCACGTCATGATCGAGGTCGCGCAGCACGGCGTTCAGCGCGTTGATGGTCGGGGCGTCGGTCAGGGGGTTCGTGCGGTCGAGGTGGGCCAAATATTCGCTGCGGAGCGGAGCCAGGATCGTGCTGTAGAGCGCCTGTAGGCGGTCGTGTGAATCGTGAGCGGCGTCGGCCGTGGCGAGCAGGTCGAGGTCGATTGGTCCGGCGTAGGCCGCGGGGTACTGACTGTCAGGGGTAGGCAGGAGGCCTTCCAACATCTCGGCATGGCGCACATGTCGGTAGCACTGCTGACCGAAGTGCAACTTGGCGTGCATGTTCTGCTCGGGCTGTACCCACTGGCCGACCAGTTCGAACAGGCGGCGCTCTATCGCGGCGAATCGCCGCAGGCGGCGGCTCGACTCGATGAAATCGAACGACGTTGTCCAGCCGTTGACCCCCCCGGTGTGTGTCTCGGTCGGCTCGGGCCTGATCGGTCCAAGCTTGGACTCGCTTGCCTCAGCCATGACCCCAACCTAGTGCAGCCTTTCGCCCCCGATGACGAACTGCGGTGTGGTGGTCTGAACCCCCACCCGGTGGCCGGAGTCCTGGTCACTCGTGGTTGCGGAGCGCTTCGAGGGGCTGGACGTTGGCGGCTCTGATAGCGGGGTAGATGCCGGCGAGGGCCCCGATGACGGAGCCGACAATTGGTGCCGTCAGTGGGATGAGCGGATGGATGGTGGGGGTCCATTGGCGGGTGGTGGCGATCGCTATCGTGGCCGCTAGCCCGACGAGTGTGCCCAGGGTTCCGCCGAGCGTTCCGAGGGTGGCCGATTCGGTGAGGAACTGACTTGCGATGTGGCGTCGAGCTGCACCGAGGGAGCGTCGCAGCCCGGAGCGGCAAGATCGGCGAGGGCATCATTTTCATGCGGATCGTCGGTCGCAATACACGTCAACTGATTGCGCCAAGACCTGTGCTACCTACGTGACGCTGCCCTTCGAAGCGCTAATCCGCATGCGGTTCCTTAGCCTAGCGGTGGCACGGCCAGGCTGGCGCCCAGCCCGAGTGGCGCCATGTCGCTGCGGCAACGGCGGCAAACACGGCGTCGGAGCCATTTACCGCCGGCCCGCTGCTCGGTTCGATCGTCACGTACACCATCGGCATGTCGGCCGCTCGAAGGATCCCGAAGCTGCGCACAGTGAGGTCGTGGGGTACGCCCTCGGCATCGACAGCGATCGCTTCGCTGCGCACCCAGCCCAGGGCCTGGTGCGCAGCGCCGATGCAGTAGCTTCGAAGCACCACTTCATCGAGAACTTCACCAGCCTGCACGTTGATGTGCACGCAGCCGTCCTCGGCGATGGTCGCGGTTGCCACGGCCCCCTCAGGCGAGGTCACAGTGTCGACAGTGCCAAGCGATGAAAGTAGAACGGCTGCTTCGGCCCATCCGGCGGCGCGCACCTCGAACGACGTGGACAGTCCTGTGATGTCGACTTCCTCGACAGACAAAAGTGGCGCAATGGCGTGAATCGCTGCGGCGATGCCCGGGGTGCGGACAACGCGAACCACGCCGCTGCCATCCTCGCGAATGCCTATGGCAAGGGGTGGCCGCTTGGGCCCGAGGCGAACGACGTCCTCGCGGCTGTATACAGCCTTGACCGGTGCACCGTGTTCGTCGGCTAGCTGTCTGGCTATCGCGCCGATGTCGCTGGTTACCTTGGCGCCGAACGCGCCGCCGTTGGCCAGCGGCGTGACGGGCTCGCCGCCTGGCACGCACCAGGATGCATCTGGCTCGAGGTACGCAGGCTCGACCCATGTGGTCTGCAGCGTGCGATGCCACGGCCCCGGGGGCACCTCGATGGGCCAGGTAATGGCGGCGGTCGTGCGCCGACCTTGAATCTTGCCAGCCAACCGACGTGCCGCCGTCAGCGTTTCGCCGACGGCCCAGGTCCCGTCGGCAGCCCGTACGGCAACCAGGCTGCCGGCCGGGGCTGTGTCGTCAGCGAACCCGCCCCCACCGAGAGCAACAGCAGCGCTTACCTTTTGTGGGTGATGCCCCTCAATTTCGGCTCGACGAGCAGCGCCGGGCCGGTTCTCAGCGACCGACACCGTGCTGGTGTCGGTCGCGTTGCTGGTGTCGATCGCGTTGTTGGTGTCGGTCGCGTTGCTGGTGTCGGCGACGCCGGGGGCGAGGCTGGAGGCGAGGCTGGGGGCGGTGATCAACGCGGCGGCTTCCAGGATCGTCTGCCATCCGGTGCATCGGCAGAGGTGGGCGAGCAGGGCCTGCTTCGGGTCGGCTGGCCGACTGGCGAGGCGCATGATAATGCCAGGGGTGCAGAATCCACATTGGCTTCCGCCCGTCGCGCAAAGCGCAAGCGCCCACTGGTCGGCGTCGACTAGGCCTTCCAGCGTGGTGATGGCGCGGCCCCGAACTCGGGTGGTCGGAGTCACGCAGGAGACACGAGGCTGACCATCGATCAGCACGGTGCAACAACCGCACTGCCCCTGGGGGCTGCAGCCATCTTTGGCCGCGGTGAGTCCGAGGCGATCACGCAGCGTTTCCAATAGGTACGCCCCGTCATCGGGAACCTCGACCGGGGTTCCGTTGACGACGAGGGTGATCGGGTTCGGCACGGCCCTGGACACTACGGGACGGCCGGTCGAACTGTCCTGGTCGGGTTAGTCGTCGCCTCGACTCATTTCTCAGTCGACGAGTGCTGTCAGGCGACGAGTGCTGTCAGTCGACGAGTGCTCTCAGGCGACGAGCGAGTCCAGCGCTTTGCCGAGTTCGGTCTGATCGAAGAGTACGTCCCAGCGATCGACGACCTTGCCGGTACGGTCGGCCAGGTAGAGGACAGGCTCGAACGACATGTTGTAGGCCTCAACAGTTGGGGTGAGGTTGTCCTTGGTATCGTCGGTGTACACCTCGGAATGCACGACCGTGAGCTTTCCCGCCAGCCGCTTCTCCTCGGCGATAACGAAATCGAGCACCGGTCCGCACACGGCGAATTGGCAAAAGGCTGGCGTCGAGATGATGAAGACGATGGGCTTGCCCAGCGCCGTCGCGTCCTTCAGTGACACCGAGTGAAACGGGCAGAAGGGATTTCGGGTACAAATCGGGTTCACGCCGAGAGCATTTTTCGTGGTCGGCGTGTCGATGAGCAGCAGAGGGTCACCAGGTTTGGGTGTGTTCACCAGGGTGGGATCGGTGATGCTGAAGGCCATTGGTTTCTTGCCACCGCTGGTCTCCACCTCGAGTTGGTACTGGCCGGGCCGATCGACGGCCATCTCGAATAGCCAGAACGGCCGGGGGAGTCCGGCGCTGCGGCGGGTGGCGGTGAGTGGAGCACCGACGGCCTTGCCTGTGGCGTCAAGGACCCGACCGCTGAGCTTGTCCGGGCCCGTGGTGATTACCGCTCCCTTGGGATCGGCCAGCCCAATCGGCAAGCGCTGCTTGCCCGGCACCATATACCCGTCCTGGTTGAACCGGATGAGTTCGACCCGGGCCTCAGTCGAGCCGCTACAGGCCACCAAGACGCCGGGCGCAGCCACAGACGTGGCAACTGCGGTGAGAAAGGTGCGCCGGGTGAGGTTGGACATAGCGAGAACGCTAGCCCCGCCGCCGCAAGCGTGGTCGGTCAGACTCGCTCGTCGAAGCGTCGGCTGGCGTTCCTGTTCTCGTTCGCGCGAACGCGCAACGGCCCGACCGTCTGTTCAGCGCGGCCGGGTCGTTGTCGAGAACCGGGTGAATCAGCTGAAGCTGGAGCCGCAGCCGCAGGTCTTGGTGGCGTTCGGGTTGTTGATGTTAAAGCCGGCGCCCTGCAGGCCGTCTTTGTAATCGAGGGTGGCGCCGGTCAGCAGTTGGGCGCTGGAGGGATCGACCACGACGCGCACGCCCAGATGATCCATGGTTTCGTCATCGGCGGCGCGGTCACCGTCGAAGAACATTTCGTAGCTGAAGCCTGAGCATCCGCCGGGACGAACGGCGACGCGCAACGCCAACGCCTCATCGCCCTCTGCGTCGAGCAGTTCTTTGACCTTGGATGCTGCGTTGTCGGTAAGCGTGATCACGCCATCGCCTCCTCGTGAAGAGTTGTTGCTGGTAAGGCTACCGGGAAATGAGGGTCATTTGACAAGGTTGGCGGCTCTCCAATGTGTGAAATGCGCCCACATGCCCGTCGGGCATGGTTTCCACGAAGCCGTGGACCAACCCGCGGTGCAGTGAGCACACCAATCGCGGGTACTTCTCGGCCAGATCACGGAACGGGCAGTTGGCAAACGCGATGACTGCTTCGTCCCCGTCGTCGCTTCCCGTAACGGCCGGATCGAATCCGAGCACGTCGAGTCGGGCGACGAGGGCTTCCAGGCACGAAGGCGCACGGGGAGAAGCCAAGGCGTCGGTGAGCCCTTGTTCGTGGCCAACGGCCTCGGCATCGTCGGGCCCTGCTCCGGTACGTTCAGCCAATGACACCAGCATGCGCGCCAACAACGGGAACGTCGGCGGCTCGAGCCCGAGCGACGGTGCGTCTGGGGCCAACAGGTAGCGATGCTGGGGGCGACCGACCCCTGACGGTTCGTCGATGCGCACGTCGATGAGCCCCACTTCGCGCATGCGTTCGAGGTGGGGTCGTACGGTGTTGGGATGCAGGCCTAGTGACTCGGCGATGTCCGAGGTGCTCAGGGCTCGCGACGATCGGGCCAGCTCTAGGTAGATGGCGTAGCGCGTGTTGTCTCCAAGTGTCTTCAGAAGATCGAGCTTGGGCATCTCCACAGCACCAAGCGTACCGGCACTTCGTGAGGATAAACACGGCGCTGACCGTTAGAATATGGTCATGACCGCCACGGTTCGTCCGCCCAGCGTTGAGGAAGTCACCCAACTGTTGCGGGCTGTTATCGATCCAGAGTTGGGCAGCGACATCGTTGACCTCGGCATGGCCAGCGACGTTTCCGTCTCCGACGATGGCGTCGTCAATGTGAAGATGAAGCTCACCATTGCTGGCTGCCCGCTGCGTGTCGAGATCAAGCGCGATGTCGAGTCGCGGCTCGAAGTGCATCCCGGCGTCACCAAAGTGGTGATCGATTGGGGTGAGATGTCGTCGCAGGAGCGCACCAAGGCCATGACCACGGCCCGCTGGAACGCCAAAGAGAAGGCCACCGACACCCAAATTCCGACCAGTACCCGCATCCTGGCGATCGCCAGCGGCAAGGGCGGCGTTGGCAAGTCGAGTGTCACCGTGAACCTGGCGGCGGCGCTGGCCGCCCAGGGTTTCACGGTCGGCGTGCTCGACGCAGATATCTGGGGCTTCTCCATCCCCCGCATGCTTGGCATCCCTGATCGGCTTGAAGCCGAAAAGGGTGCCGATGGTCGTCCTCGCATCCAGCCAAACGAACGCAAGGTCGGCCGCGGGCTACTGAAGGTTGTCTCGACCGGCAACCTTGTGGCCGATGAGGGCACTGCCCTGATGTGGCGCGGGCTGATGCTCACAAAGGCGGTCGAGCAGTTCTTGAACGATGTGGCCTGGGGCGAGATGGATTACCTGCTGATCGACATGCCGCCCGGCACGGGTGATGTGCAGATGGGCCTGGCCCGCATGCTGCCCCGTACCGATCTGATCGTCGTGACCACGCCTGCCACCTCGGCGCAGAAGGTGGCGATTCGCGCCGCAGATATGGCCCGCCGGTCGTTCCTGCGGGTGGTCGGCGTCATCGAAAACATGAGCAGCTTCACCTGTGATCACGGTCAGTCGTATGCCTTGTTCGGCACCGGGGGCGGGCATGCCTTGGCGGCTGAGATCGGCGTGCCGCTGTTGGGTCAGGTGCCACTCGAGGCCTCGGTGGCAGCCGGAGGCGACGCCGGTTCGCCGGTAGCTCTGAACGGGGTCGGTGCTGCTGCGGATGTCTTCCGGGCCATCGCGGCGCGCATCTCGGCCGAGATCGCACCGCCGGTCAACATGGCGGGCTGCTCGGCTCGCATGCTCGACCTGGTCGCCGCCGCCTTCGACGCTGCCGACGCGAGCGCATCATGACGACAATCCGCTTGGCTACCAATCGACGCGAGCTCATCATGACGACAATCCGCTTGGCTACCAATCGACGCGAGGCATCATGACGACAGCCCGGCTGCTGGTGATCGTGGCGCTGCTCTTCCTGGCCGGAAGCCTGTTCAATGCAGCGGTCAGCCATCGAGTTGTCGACATCGTCAGCTTGATACTGGTGATCATCTCGGTGCGTTGGCTCATCATCGGCGCCGCTCGTCGCGGTGATGCGCTCGCTCAGCGTCTCGCCCGCATGTTCCGCATGGAATAGGCCAGAATGCATCGGTGACTCGCCCTTGGCCGGACTCGACCCAACGACCACCATCGGTCGATGCCCTGGCGCGCTCGTTAGCTTCTTCAGGGCTGCCGCACGCTCTTTTGGTCGATGTCTCCCGTGAGGCCATCGCAGCAGGGGACCCTGCATCCGCCTCGAATCGGGCCAGGGCGCTACAGATGGCTCTATTGCAGCCAGTGATCAACGCCACCGGCGTACTGCTGCATACGAACCTGGGTCGCGCTCCATTGCCGTTCACCTCGACCGGTGACTTCCAGAATCTCGAAATGAATCTGGCCACCGGCAAGCGCGGTGATCGATCTGATCATGTCGGGCGCCTGTTCGCCCGGCTGGTCGGCGCGGAGGCGGCCCTCATCGTCAACAACAATGCGGCGGCAGTATTGCTGACGTTGGCAGCGCTGGCTGCCGGACGCCAAGCCGTCCTCAGCAGGGGAGAGGCGGTGGAAATCGGCGGCGGTTTCCGGGTGCCTGAGGTGATGGCCCAATCCGGTGCCCGTTTGGTGGATGTGGGCACGACCAATCGCACCCGGCTCGCGGACTACGCCAAGGCGATACAGGCACCCGACGCCGATGTCGCACTCATCCTGAAGGTGCACCCCTCGAACTACATCGTGGACGGTTTTACCGAAGCCACCTCGGTGCCTCAGTTGGCGACCCTCGGTGTTCCGGTGGTGGCCGATATCGGCTCCGGGTTGCTCGACGCTGCGTGCCCCTGGCTAGCGTCGGGCCCACCAGCCTGGCTCAATGATGAGCCAGCGGCCCGGCAAACCCTGGCCGACGGCGCCGATCTGGTGCTCTTTAGCGGCGACAAACTGTTGGGTGGCCCGCAGGCGGGCATCATCGCCGGTCGGGCCGAACTGGTGGCCCGGTGCGCCACACATCCGCTGGCCAGGGCATTGCGACCCGGCGGATTGGTGCTCGGCGCGCTGCAGCAGGTGGCCCTGGCCTATCTGCGACGTGACGGTGACGCCATCGCCTTCTGGCGGATGGTCAACCAATCAGTGCCGCAGTTGCGGGCTCGCTCCAACGAGATCGCGTCGAGAGTGCCCGGCGTGACGGCGGTGGCGATGGAAGCCCTGCCGGGCGCTGGTTCGCTGCCTGGTGTGACGATGCCGAGCTTTGGTGTGCGCCTTGGCGGGGATCACGCGGCCACGTTGCGCGCCTGTATCCCGCCGGTGATAGCTCGGGTGCGTGATGGGGCCACCTTCCTCGACCTGCGCACCGTTGAACCCGATGATGACGAAGCCGTCGTGCAGGCAATCTTGACGGTCTTTGCCGGTACATGACCGCTTCCATGCACGTCATCGCCACCGCAGGCCACGTCGACCACGGGAAAAGTTCGCTGGTGCTGGCCCTCACGGGCACCGACCCCGATCGTTTCGAGGAGGAGAAACGGCGCGGGCTCACCATCGATCTCGGCTTTGCCCACACCGTGCTGCCGTCGGGTGCCGGGGTCAGCTTCGTCGACGTACCGGGGCACGTGAAATTCCTCAAGAACATGCTGGCCGGGGTCGGCGCCGTCGACGCATGCCTCTTTGTGGTTGCCGCCACCGAGGGGTGGAAGCCCCAGACCGAGGAGCATCTGCGCATCCTCGAACTGGTCGGCGTGAAGCACGGCATTATCGCTCTTACCAAGACCGATTTGGTCGACGAGGATGATCTCGAGTTGGCCCGACTGATCTTGGCCGACCAGGTCGCCGGCACGTTCTTGCAAGATGCACCCGTCGTCGCCACGGCTGCCACGCTCGGGCGGGGAATGGATGCGCTTCGCAGTGCACTCGATGGCCTGGTGTCGGCCACACCGATGGCGGCGGACCGTGGTCGGGCCCGGCTGTGGGTCGACCGGGTCTTTGCCGCTCGTGGGTCGGGCACCGTCGTGACCGGGACGCTCGCCGGAGGGACGGTGGCCGTTGGTGATCAGGTCGCGGTTGGCCCCCGCAAACTGGCCGCTCGGGTGAGGGCCATCCAGTCGTTGGGCCGGGGCCACGAGCAGATCGGACCGGGCAATCGGGTGGCCCTGAACCTCAGCGGTATCGAGCATCACGAAATTGAGCGGGGTGATGCCGTCATCCCTCCGGCAGCGTGGCACATGACCACGACGTTCGACGCTCGGCTGCATGTGTTGGGGTCGGTCGACCATCAGGTCGGCCGTCGCGGTGCATATGTGGTCTACATCGGCAGTGGCGAGTTTCCGGTAAAGATGCGCGTGCTCGGCGTGGATGGGATCGATCCCGGCGCAATCGCACTGGTGCGACTGCGCGCCATGACCCCGTTACCGCTACTGCCGGGAGATCGATTCGTGCTCCGCGAATCGGGGCGATCAGAGACCATCGGCGGGGGAGAAGTGCTCGATGTGGCCCCGGTTCTGACGGCAAGTAGAGCGCACCCCGATCGCAACGTTGACCGCGTGATCGCCGAGCGAGGTTGGATCGATGCCGATCACCTCGAACTGCTCACCGGCGAGCGTCGGGCGCCAATTCTGGGCCGGTGGATCGGCCCTCCCGGCAAACTCGATGCGCTGATCGAGCATATTCGCACTCGGGTCGGCGATGCCGGGCCGCTCGGCCTCGACGTTTCGGCGCTCGACGAACGTGAACGTGAGGCGTTGAGCCAGGCCGAGGGATTGGAAACGGTGTCGGGACGAGTGCGGATCGCGGCCGTCAAAGATCCGTTGGCCGATCACCCGTTTGTTGCCGCGCTGGCATCAGCGCCCTTCGCGCCACCGGGGCCCGATGGGGTGAACCGGGCCGAACTACGAGGGCTTGTGCAGCGCGGCCTGGTTGTTGAGAGCGACGGCGCGTGGTTCCACCCCGACGCGATTGATGCTGCCGGCCGCATTGCAGCCGAACTTTTGCGAGCCAACCCCGCAGGTTTCACCGTCGCTCAATTCCGAGATGCCGTCGGTGCGACCCGCAAAC
>JAYTVF010000408.1:0-12543 GCA_043744155.1 Acidimicrobiia bacterium
CCCGACCCGACCCCCGGCGTTACATGTGACTCGGCGCGAGCCCGTCGCAGGTTCCAGCCTTTGCCTCAGACCTCGCAACTTGGCCGTTGTCACCTCGCAACCCGTTGCGATAGGCCGAATTGAGCGAGCACATTGGCCGAGTTGCGAGGTCTGACGAGCGAAGTTGCGAGGTTCGGGGTCGAGCCGGTCCGGTGGCCAGCCCGGTTAAGTCGGTCGAGGGGGTCCGCCCGGTCGGCCCCGGTTTTCCTGGGTCCGCCTGGTCCGCCGGGTCAGCCGGGTCCGCCCCGGTTTGCCTGGTCCGCCGGGTTTGCCGGGTCCGCCGGGTCCGCCCGGTCGGCCCGGTTGAGATGGTCGGCCCGGTTGAGCCGGTTGAGACGGTTGAGGGGGCGGTTAGGGGCCGAGGACGCGGTCGAGGTAGGGGTTGGTGAAACGCCGGTCGGGGTCGAGTTGGGCGCGCACGGTTTGGAACTTTTGCCACTCGGGATAGCGGTCGGGCAGGGTGGCGGCCGTCTGGAAGTGCAGTTTTCCCCAGTGCGGCCGACCGCCGTAGCTGTCCATGATGCGCTCGACACCTTCGAAGTACGGCCGGTATTGCATGCCTTTGAAGATGTGCACGGCGATGTAGCAGCGAGGCTCGGCGGTGCCGGTTGATAGTGGAATGTCGTCGGAGGCAGTAAAGCGCACCTCGACGGGGAAGTTCAGCATCAATCCGCTGGAGGTCACGAACTCACGCACCCGCAGGAGAGCCTCTGCGCATGCAGCGGCCGGAATCGAGTACTCCATTTCGTAGAACCGCACCAGGCGCGTACTGGCGAACACCCGAAAGCTCTGATCGACATAGGCGACCCGTCCCGACGACGGAAGCACTTTGGCCAGGCGTGGGATGTGTGCCGGGAATCGTCGGCCCACGTGGCACAACGCGCCGAACGCGTAATTCTCCATCACCAGGTCGTCGAACGCGGCCCGCAATCGAGGTCGGGGTGCGACCGCCGTCGTCGTGCGGTTGTTGGTCTTGGTGAGCGCCCAGCCGGTGTGCGGCACCCAGAAGAACTCAAAATGATCGTTCTCGGTAACGTGCGAGTCGAGATCGCGCAGCACGGCATCGAGGCGAAGGGGTTCATTCACGACCGACAAGTTGAAGGCCGGGCACACCTGCAGCGTGACAGTGGAGACGATGCCCAGCGCGCCAAGCCCAACCCGGGCGCAGTGGAAGATCTCGGCATTCTCATTGGCTGAGCACGACAAAACCGTGCCGTCTGCGACGATGAGGCGCATCCCGACGATGAAACCGGCCAGCCCGGTGATGGTTGCGCCGGTACCATGGGTGCCGGTGGATGTTGCTCCGCTTACGGTTTGCACATCAATGTCGCCCAGGTTGGGCATGGCCAAGCCGCGCCGGTCGAGGGCGAGGTTCAGGTCGTGCAGCACGATGCCGGCCTGCACCGTGACCCGGTAGGCGACAGTGTCGATGTCGATCACGTCGGTGTAGCGGTCAAGTTTCACCAGCGTGCCGTCGGTAGCGGCGATGTCGGTGAAGCTGTGTCCGGCGCCTACCACCTTTACCCGCCGGCCGGATGCGGCCGCCCGCTGCACGATGGCGACGAGTTCCGCTTCGGTGGCAGGGTGGGAGATCTCTGCCGGTGTGCTGGTCTGGTTGCCCGCCCAGTTCGTCCAGTTTGAGGCTGTCGTCTTGGTCACGCCCGCAGCGTACGGTGAGCAGATGACGCGTGGCGTATCGCCACCCCTGCAGTTCAGCCCGGGCGCACCACACCAGCGATACGGGCGCTCGATATGCTCGAGATCTTCACGACATCGCCCGTGCGAGGGGCATGGATAAACTCGCCACCCCCGATGTACATCCCCATATGCCCGAGATCGACCCGCAGGAACACCAGGTCTCCAGGCTGGATCTGCTCGAGCGGCACATGTGGGAACGAGTTGAACTGTGATCCCGTGTAGTGATCCATGGCAATGCCGGCCTTCGCCCATGCCCACTGTGTCAACCCCGAACAGTCGAAGTTGTTGGGCCCGGCGGCTCCGAAGATGTAGGCCTTGCCGAGTTGCCTGAGCGCCTCGGCCACCGCGATTCCCGCCGCCGCCGAAGGGGCGGGATACGTCTGGCGCGGAGCCACCGTGGTCAGAGGCGTCGTAGCCCGAGGACGTGTGGACGGTGGTTCGGTCTGCTCGGGCGTCGGCGCCGGGTCGCCTGCGGCGGGATCGCCTGCGGCCGGGTCGCGTCCGGCCGCATCGCCTCCGGCGGGGTCGCCTGCGGTCGGGTCGGTATTGTCCGACGGCGCCGCACCGGCTTCGGGTGGGGTGTCGCCCGACGACACCGTGGCTGACGGTTTCGCGGTCGCGGGCTTGGCGGGCCTCGTGGTCGTTGGTTTGGCTCTGGCGGTGGTCGCGGTGGGCTTGGCTGTAGTTGCCGTCGAAGGTGAGGCTTCCGAAGGCCGGGACGCACCTGGCGCAGCGGAGGTAACAGTGGTGACCACGGGACGGGTCGCCACGGTGTTGACGACCTTGGTAACGACCTTGGTGAGGGCATCAGTCGTCTTGGTAGATTTCAATACGACAGGTGCCGCCACGTCGGCCCGTGCCGCCGGAGGTGTCGGTTTGATGGCGGCGGCTGCCGCTTTTCGTTCGGCCTCGCGCACCAGGCGGTCCTGCTCTTGCTGCACCAGGCTGGCGATCTTGTTGTCGGTGGTGCGGGCCAATTCGGCCAGGTCAGCATCGGCCCTGGCCAGCCGAGACTGATCTGCGGCCAGAGATGCCTGCAGTACCCGGCCCTGTGCCTGCACTTTTGCCAGTTGTTTGGCCACAGTTTGGGTGTCGTCCCGGGCTGCCTGGATCTGGTCGACGGCGTCCTTGGTGGAACCTAATAGAACGCTGGCGTATCCTTCGCGAACGGGGATGTCGTTCGCTTTGGGCGCCGCGGCGATGGCGGCGATCGGGCTGGCGTCGCTGCCGGCAATGTAGGCCTGGATCGCCAAGGCACTGGCCTGGGAGGACAGGCTGCGCATCGATTGATCGCTGACGGCCGCTTGGATCTCAAGCTGCGCCTGTTGCTTGGCCAAGCGATCCATCTCCAAAGTGGTGGCCAGGCGTCGCTCATTGACGCGTTCGGCGTCGGCGATGATGTGTTGGCGCTGAGCAGCGATGGCGGCTGCCTTGGTGCGTTCGTCATCTGCGGGGCTCGCTGACGCCTTCGCCGTGGCGGGCAAAAGGACGAACAGGGTTGCCGCAAGGCCGATCATCCGCCTTCGGTTGGTCATCAATGCCTCTCCCGGTCAGGGGAGGCGATACTCGCCATCCACCTTTGTTACAAGTTCAGGTCGAAATGTAACACAACTGAAATGAAGCGGGCGTGCGGGCTACTCAGCCACCATCGGCGCGGCAACCGCAATACGATTGCGACCCGCCCGCTTGGCCTCGTACAGGGCTTGATCGGCGCGGTGCAGCAGATCTGTCGGGTCAGCGGTGGGCGCGTTGGTCCAGGCCAATCCGATGCTGAGACCGACGTAGGTTTCGGTCTGATCGAAGTGAACCGCAGTCGTGGCGCGCTGCAAGAGGCGCTTGGCCAACTGCTCACTCTCGGATTCGGTCACCCCTGGAAGGATGCACGCCATCTCGTCGCCACCGAGGCGAGCCACCAGGTCACCCGGGCGCACGCTACCCTGCAGCCGTTTGGCGATGAGGCCCAACAATCGGTCGCCCGCGGCGTGCCCGTGTTGGTCGTTGACATCTTTGAAGTGGTCGATATCGAGGTACAGCACGGCTAGGCCGTGACTCGATTCGCGAATGGCGGCGATCTGACGACCGAGGGTATCCATCATGATCCCCCGATTGGCCAGACCGGTGAGCTGATCATGGTTTGCCTTGTAGGCGAGGTCTTCGTTGGCTGCCATCAACACTCGGTTGGCGCTCTCGGCTTGGGCTTGTAACTCGGCAAGTCTGGCCTGCGAGTCGAACGTCGCCAGTACGAAACGCAAAAGAGCACCGTGGGCGGCCAGGCTGGCGACACTGGCCAACACGATGGTTATCGCCATCCCGAGGCGGTACGTATCGGTGGCCCTCAGCAACCCAAAGAGAGCGAACGCGCTCAGCACGCCCTGGGTGGCCAGAAAGAGCCCGGTGCGAAGGGCGTGGACGACGAGTCCGGCCGAGGACACAATGGCGAGGAACAGCAACACCGTCACAACGGCTAGGTCATCGCTGGCCTCGGGCAGCAGCATGGCTGCCCCCCACACGACGGCGTAGGCCAGAGCCGTACTGGCCTCTTGCAGCGTCGTCTGCCGAGACTGTTTGCCCCAGACTCGGCGCAATGTCGCCATCCACAACAGTGAGGTCACGACCAGCAGGATGTACCAAACAACGGCTTGGCTCCACGCCAGTCGGTCACGTAGAAGAGCCACCAATGCCGCACCAGCCAGCGGGCCAGCCATACCGGCGGCCCACTGCTGGGTGGAGGAAAGATGTCGGCCATTCATCGGATTCCATGAGAGACGACTTGCAGACAGGGCGCCACGCCGATTCCCTCAAGAAATCCTAAGTAATTGGCAGGGAAACTTCAGGGATACCGTTTCAGCGCGGCGCGACCGGCCAACCCTCTTCGGTGGCGACAGTGATGCCAGACTTGGCCTGCTGCTTGGCGATCATGCTTTCCCACTGCTTGCGCATCGGGGCAATACCGCCGCCGCCAACGGCCACAATCGCCGAACCGACCAGTACGGCCATGAGGGCCTGGAACAAGGTATTGGTGGTCGACTTGGCGACTCCCAACTGGTCGACGGCGGCGAAGCCGCCTAGCACCCAGATGGCGATCGGGGCAATGCGGGCCGTGATCGGCGGGAACTTGGCCGCGGCCACGCTGCGGTTCATGAGGTCGCCTACGAAGCCGGCCAGGGCGGCGGTGACGCCGAGGATGACAACGGCAACGATGGCCTTGGGCACGTAGTTGATGACGCTGGTCAACAACTTCGACACGGGGTTCGCCGGGCCGAAGGTGGCGAACGCGGTGGTCCATACGATCCAGGTCAGCACGACCTTGACGATGCGCGATACCAAGTTGGTCGAGCTCATACCGCTGCGGGCGACGTATCGCTCGACACCGACTCTCTCCATCTTCTGATCGAACTTGACCGCCTTCAGCACGCGCCGCACCGCCGAGGTGATGACCTTGGCCACGATGGTGCCAATGATGAGCACCAACAGAAAGGACACCAGCTTGGGGACAGTGGTTGTGATCTTGGACCAAGCGTCCTGGATACCAGGACCGAAATCGATTTTGGCGAGCACGTCGTTCTCCTTAAGGGCTATGGCTTGTAGGTAGGCCATAAGTACTAGACACTATCTTGATGATTTAGTCGCGAAATACCGTCGTAGTCCTTCAAAATTTCGGCGCAGTAGGGTTTCGTGTCATGCCGACGAGCTCGCTTCCCCTGTTGTTCTCCGACCGAGACTTCCCCGATGAATACCGCGACCTGATCGACGGGCGGGCACTTATCTGCGGCCCACATGACGATGAGCTGACCACCGCCGATGCGGTGATCGCTGGCGCGACGCGACCATGGAATGCAGCTGCCTTTGCCCTCGGACCGCGGGTGCGGGTCATCTCGCGCATCGGCGTGGGCTACGACAATGTGGTGGTAGCCGACGCCAACGCCGCCGGCATCGCGGTGTGTTACGCCCCGCTCGCACCAAGTGTCTCGACCGCCGAACACACCCTCGCCCTCATGTTCGCCATGACGAAAAGCTTGCCGACGCATATCGAACGGGCCACGCACGGCTTCACCGGTGGGGTCGCCAGCGGCATGGAACTCGACGGCCGCATCCTTGGTCTGGTCGGGCTCGGTCGCATCGCCCGGCGGGTCGCGACCGCAGCGATCGCCCTCGGCATGCGTGTGGTGGCGTGTGATCCCTTCGTCACCGAGTCGGGCATCGAGGGTATCGCCATGGTGTCGTTCGCCGAGGTTCTGGCCACCGCAGATGTGGTGTCATTGCATGCCCCCGCCAGCGTCGAGACCCGTCACATGATCGGTGTCGAGACCCTGGCCCAGATGAAGCCGGGGGCCTATCTGGTCAACTGCGCCCGCGGCACTCTGGTGGATCAAGACGCATTGTTGGTTGCGCTCGACAGCGGCCGACTCGCCGGTGCGGCCCTTGATGTCACCGATCCCGAGCCGCTGCCGGTGGGCCACCCCCTACTGGCGCACCCGGCCGTCATCGTCACGCCACACATTGCGTCGTCCACCTCGGCCGGCCGTCGACGGCTCTACGAGCATGCCATCGACAACGCCCTCAACTTCCTCGCCGGCCAGCCGTGCACGCTCGTTCCGCAGGGCTGAGCCCTGCTCTGGTAGAACGAGGGCATGACCCTTCGTGAGCAGTGGAATGCTGGACAACCGACCTTTGGCACGTTTCTTTCGTTACCGTCCAGTATCACCGCCGAGACCGCGGCCCGTGCCAACTTCGACTATGTCTGTGTCGACAATCAGCACGGCGTCATCGACTACCAGATGACGGTGGTGATGATGCAAGCCATCCTGCTCGGTGGCGGCACGCCTATCGTACGGGTGCCATGGAATGAGCCGGGCATCATCGGCAAGATGCTCGACGCCGGCGCCGAAGCCATCATCGTGCCGATGGTCAACTCGCGTCAGCAAGCTGAGGCTGTGGTCAGCTCGTGCCGTTACGCCCCGGTGGGGTCGCGAAGCTTCGGCCCCGTGCTGGCCATGCCCCGCACCAAAAACTATGCAAGCGTTGCCAACGAACTCACCACGACCATCCCCATGATCGAGACGGTCGAGGCACTGAAGAACCTTGACGACATTTTGTCGGTGCCGGGCGTGGATGCCATCTATGTGGGCCCCGCCGACCTCTCCATCAGCCTGGGTCTGCCGCCGGGTAACAACGATGACCGAGCCGAGTTCACCGATGCGCTCGTTGCGGTCGTCGCCGCTTGCAAGCGTCACGGCGTGGTGCCGGGCATGCATTCTTCCGGGGCGTTGGCCGAACGGCGTCTTGAGCAGGGCTTCAAGATGCTGACGGTGACCTCTGACCTTTTGTCGATGCGCGGTGCCATGACGGCCGAGTTGGCCCTGGCCCGTGGCGCAGCCCGCCCGGCCGAAAACAAGAGCGTCTACTGATCGGCACGCTCCGAACGGTCCAGAACGAGCGTCTACTGATAGGCACGCTCCGCACCGTCCAGAACGAGCGTGTGCTGATTGGCACGCTCCGCACCGTCCAGAACGAGCGTCTACTGATCGGCACGCTCCGCACGGTCCAGAACGAGCGTGTGCTGATAGGCATTCGCCGGCCGGAGAATCGATGAGCAACCGCCCGACCGCGACCTGGCGGGTGCGGGGCGCGCTCTTGGTCATGGTGGCGTTCTTTGGCGGGTCGTTGCCGGCCTATAAGATCGCCGGGCGCAGTTTCGGCCCGGCCACGACCAACCTCGGTCGGTTCATCCTGGCCGCCTCGATCCTGTCGCTGCTCGCACGCAGGCACATCGCGGCGGCGGGCGCGCATCGCGGACGGCTCTTGATTCTGGGAACCTTCGGCATCGGCCTGATGGCGATCTTTCTCGGAGCGGGAGTCGACGAAGGGTCGGCCACGATCGGCTCGATCGTGGTCGGCCTCGAACCGTTGGGCGTCGCGCTGGCCGGAGTGCTGCTGGTCGGCGACTCGCCCAGTTGGAAGGCGACGGTCGCTCTGGTGGTCGGATTCATCGGGGCCGTGGTGGCGTCGGGCATCTTTACCGAGCACGGCGGCCGGTCACCGGTGTTTCCGATGCTGCTGCTCTTCGGCACGGTCATCACGTTCTCCATCTACACCGCCTTCGTGCGGCGCGAGCGCGAGGGGGTACCACCCCTGGTCGTCGCCGCGCTCACCCAGGTCGGCGCCCTGGCGTTCGTCGTGCCCGCGGTGCTCTTCGATGTCGTCCACGGGGGGATGTTCCGCGGCGCCACGGTGCAGGTTTCGGCCGTCGCCGCCGTCATCTTTTTGGGCGTCGGCTCGGCTATTGCCTACCTGCTGTTGTGCTCCGTTCTGGCGAGCCAACCGTCGAGTCGCGTGGCGGTATCGATGTTTCTTACCCCCGTGTTCGGCGTGATCTTTTCATGGTTGATCGCGGGTGAAACCTTGCACCTGCGTGATGCCGTCGGCGGAGTGCTGGTTCTGGTTGCCCTCTGGATCAGCGAACGATCGGGAAAGCGGGTTCGCGCAGGCGCAAAGTTCACTACCACCCAGTAGCATCAGCGCTGAACAACGCGCACACGGGGGTTGCGGCAGATGCGAGTTACCATCGACGAAGGATCCTGCCAAGGGCATCAGTCGTGCGCGATCGTGGCACCTGACGTCTTTGGTTCCGATGACCTCGGCAACGGGATCGTGCTGCTCACCAATGACATTCCTGCGCACCTGGTGGCGCAGGTTCGTCGGGCGCAGGGCAATTGCCCCGAGCATGCCATCAGCATCAGCGAGTGAACGGGGATCACCATGACTGTTAGGCCACCGGTCGTCGATTGGTCGACGGACTACGACATCTTTGACCCCGATTTTATGACGGACCCCTATCCCATGATGAGCGAGATACGAGAGGGTCTGTGCCCGATCGCGCATACCGACCGCATCGGTGGCTCGTGGATGCCTACCCGCTACGAAGACGTCGTAGCCATGGCCCAAGAACACGAACTGTTCACGTCCCGCCAGATCATCGTGGTTCCTCCGGTGCCGGGTGCCGCCGAAGGTGCCTACGGGGCGGTGGCCGCCCCTCCAATCACCTCTGACCCGCCCGAGCATCACTGGCATCGCCGCTTGATCCTTCCCACGTTCTCGCCCCAGTCGGTCGCCCAGTATGAGGAAGGGACGCGAGCCCTGTGCCACTCGCTGATCGACGGTTTCATCGAGACCGGGGAGGCTGACGCCGCCGCGGGTTACGCGCAGAAGATTCCGGCCCGTGTGATCGCGGCCATGCTCGGTGTTCCGCTCGACATGGCCGATGAGTTCACCGGGTGGGTGCAGGGCGCCCTCGATCTGGCCCACCCCGACCGACGGCTGGCCGCCCGTATGAAGATCCTCCCGTTCTTCGCAGCTCAGGTTGCCGACCGCCGAGCCAATCCTCGCGAGAACGACCTCATCACCAAGTTGGTCAACTCGGTGGATAACCACGGCGACCCAGTGAGCGACACCTACGTGATCGGGGTTTGCAACCTGATGCTCGTCGCTGGGGTGGATACGACCTGGTCGTCGATCGGGTCGGCCTTGTGGCATTTCGCGCAGCACCCCGAGCATCGAGCCCAGCTACGCGATCACCCCGACGTGTGGCCGATGGCGATCGAAGAATTGTTGCGGGCCTATTCGCCCGTCACCATGGCGCGCATCGTCGATCACGACACCGAATTCCAGGGCTGCCCGATGAAGGCGGGCGACCGGATCTTGATGGCGTTCCCAGCAGCGAACCGTGACCCACGCCAGTTCGCCGATCCTGACGTCGTTGATTTCGAACGTGAGCACAACCGCCACGTCGCCTTCGGGTCAGGCATCCACCGTTGTGCCGGATCCAACCTGGCCCGGCTCGAATTGCGAGTGTCGCTTGAGACCTTCCTCGAGCGCATCCCCGAGTTCGAGCTCGTCGACCCGGCGTCGGTCACCTGGGCCGCAGGTCAAGTCCGCGGTCCTCGCCAATGCCTGGTGCGTTTCCCAGCCGGCCAAGCCCGCCCGTAGCAGCCCGCCCTGAACCGAACCCTTGCCCTCACTCGCCTGGTAGCCCGCTCGTAGCTCGCCTGGTTGCCCTCCTGAACCGAGCCCTCACCCGCCCGAACCCGCCCCGAATCGGCCTGGTTGCCCTCCTGAACTCCGTCGCCGGTTTCGTGCTGATGCGTTGAATTGTCGTGTGATGACAACTCGGCTCATCGGCATCCGGAAATGATCGTCACGCTTACGGTTCGCGAAACAATGGAGTGCTTCGCCGGACACGGGTGTCAGCCGTCTCTACGTTGGGGGTATGACTCCTCGGCTTTCGTTTGTCCGTTCGCGGCTCTTTCTTGTCGGCGTACCTGTGGTGGCGGTCGGTGCCATCGGGATCGGTCTTTTTCAACCCTGGAAGCTGTTCACGAGTACTACGGTGAATGAAGCCTTCCCAGCCGCGAGTGCGCAAACGGTGGTCGTCGCTACGACCCTTGCCGGCTCGGCGTCGCCCGTGGATCCAGCGGCTGCCACTGTGCCGACGGCATCCGCCGCCGCTGTAGGGGCACCCGAGCCATCGTCGGTGACGACGGTCGTTTCGACCGCCGCGGCCCCGACGGCTGTCGGGTCGACTCCTGCGCCAATCACCGTGGCTACTTCGGCCGCCCCGCCTGTCGCGTCGACCGCTGTTGCGCCAATCACCGCAACTTCGGCCGCCCCGCCGGTCGTCGCGCCGACAACGGTTGCCTCGACAGTTGTCGCGCCGACGAAGACCGCTCCGGCCACCGAGGCGGCTCCTGCGCAGCCTGTGGTGGGAACCTTCCAAGGAATCGAGCACGACACATCTGGTTCAGCTCGCGTCGTACAACTTGCCGATGGGTCGCAGGTTCTCCGCCTTGAGAATCTGTCTACCAGCAATGGGCCTGACCTTGTCGTTTACCTGTCACCGCAGCCGCCGGAGGGTGGCAACTACGGCAAGAACCCGGTAAACCTCGGCAAACTCAAGGGCAATCGAGGCAATCAGAACTACGACATTCCGGCCGGAACCGACCTAGCGATCTTGAGGAGCGTCGTGATCTGGTGCCAGCGGTTCTCCGTCGGCTTCGGTGTCGCACCACTTACGATCAGCCCCGCGTGATTCGGGCGACGCCGCTGGTTTAAGTCGACTGCCGGACTGCCGGACTGCCGGACTGCCGCACTGCCCCCGGACCGCACTGCCCCCGGACCGCCCGATCGGCCTAATCGGCCCGAACGGTTGCGGGCGGGTCAGGCGGGGTTGCGGGTGAGTTTGGCTACGGCTGAACCGCCCGCCTCGTAGTATTCAGCGACGATCTTGTGATTCCCCGAGGTGAGGTTCACTCTGGCGCTGTTGGTCGTCGAGGCATGATCTGTCCAGTTGTTGATGATCAGCTTGCCGTCGAGGCTCAGGCGGAAACCGTCGTCCGACACGCTGGTGTAGGTGTAGGTCGTGAACAGGTTGAACGATTGAGTGGTCGTCCAACGCACCGAGAAGTTGTCGGCCGGGATACTCGGATCCGGGCTTCCGGCTCCCCAACTGTTGTTGATGCTGGTTTCACATCTCACCAGGGTCGGATTGCCAGTCAGCGTCTTGTTCGCGAAATACTCCGCTCTCCACTCGACGGCAGGGCAGGTCACGGTGACCGCTCCACCGATCTTCACCTCGGCCAGACTGAGGTAGTTGGTGCCGTTCAGCTGAATCCGTACGTAGCGCCCAGTGGTGTTGGTCGGGATCGTGACGGCCGAGCCAACTGTGCCCGGATAACTGAACGCCTTTACCCCGGCTTGGTTGTCGGGGTTACTGTCGATGGGGCTGATCGAGACGTAGATCGTGAAGTTGGAGAGGCGGTTCGAGCAGCAATCGGTGCGGTTGTAGAGCACAACCGATCCGACGCCTTGCGCCGATCCGAGGTCGAGTTGCCACCACGGTCGTGATTGGAATGCGGTGTGGGTCACCGAGTTCCGAGAGAACACGCCGTCGGTATTGCCGTCGATAGCTCGCCCGGCCGCTCCGCTGAATTCGGTGCTGGATTGGCTGGCCGTCGGCCCTGCCGGCGGAGCCGTGGTTGTCGTCGCAGGCGTGGTGGTGGTTGTCGTCGCAGGCGTGGTGGTAGTTGTCGTCGCTGGCGCCGTGGTCGTGGTCGTCGCCGCCACCGTGGTGGTAGTTGTCGTCCCGGCGACGGTCGTCGTGGTTGTCCCGGCTACCGTGGTCGTCCCGGCTACCGTGGTCGTCGCGGCTACCGTCGTGGTCGTCGCGGCGACGGTTGTCGTCGTGGGTGGCGGAGGAGGAGTGCCGCCGGCGAAGGTGCTCAGAATGTTGCGTGTCATCTGCTGTACGCGGGCATCCTCAGGGCCGACAGCCGCGTCGAGCAGACGCGGCCAGTAGACCGTCGACGCATTGAACACGTAGGCGCCACTGGGAACCTGGTGGATGGTGGCCTGCTGCCTGGACCCGGCGGCGACGCCCGAGATGGTGATCGGACTGTCGGAGAGCACGGTCAATCCGGCCGGCGACACACCGTTGTTGACGACTCGGTCCCACTCGTAGCCGACGAGGCCGTTGATCTGCGCGCCGTTGGAAAGCCCGGTGTTGGCGTAGATGAAGTTGCTGGCATTCGACACCGTCCACGGCACGCTGAGCCCGAATTGGAAGTCACCCTCATACATCGCGCCGAGCAGACCGTTCTCCGGCCTATTCAGCGGCGTCTCTCGGAAGCGCACCGTGGCCAGCGACGGTTGGGTGGCCGTCAGTGGGTCCGCAGCCGCACTCTTGTACGCCACCATGGTGCGAGCGGAGCGGCCGTTCGCGTCGACTTCGTCTCGCACCTGCCAGTACACGTT
>JAYTVF010000409.1:0-12470 GCA_043744155.1 Acidimicrobiia bacterium
GGTGGCACCCAAGCGGGGTTCCTCACGGTCTTTCCGTGCGGGCAAACTCGACCGACCACGTCGAACCTCACCTACGCCTCGGGGCAAACCATCGCCAACGCCGCCATCAGTCGGCTCGGCACCGATGGCAAGGTGTGCGTCTTCGTCACAGGAGCCACCTATGTGCTGATCGATGTAGCTGGAAGCCTGCCCTCGACGGTGTTCACGCCTTTGATGTCACCTCGCCGGATTTTGGATACTCGCCAGTCAGCCACTGGTCCCACCCAGTTCACCCCGGTGGGAGTCGTGCCCGCCGGTTCGATTACCGAACTGCCGGTGACCGGGCCGTCCGACGGCGTGGGCGCTCGTGCCGTGCAGCTCACCGTTACCGCTATCGACCCGGCCGCGGATGGCTTCCTCACGGTGTTTGCGTGCGGTCAGCCCGTGCCACCGACGTCGAACCTGAATGTCCGCAGGGCTGTCACTGTAACGACCGATGCGCTGGCCAAGGTGGGTGTCGGCGGCACGGTGTGTGTCTTTTCCCAGACGGCCACACATCTCGCCATCGACCTGGCCGGCTCGTTTAGCTGACCGCCCAGCAGCACGATTGCTACCTGCTGGTGCGAGGGATCGAGACCTGGCCCGGTGGAATCCTTGATCGACCTCCCGGCCCGCATGACCCACGGCCCACGTCGGGCGGCGAACCCGAAGTCCCGTCTCGCTCATAGGCCTCTCGGCCGGCATCGATCAGGTGGGCGGCGCGATGAAGAGCAGCGCCGGCTGCTCGAGCAGGCCTTTGATGCGTTGGACGAAGGTGGCAGCTTCCCAGCCGTCGACGATGCGATGATCGAAACTCGATGACAGATTCATCATGGTTCGCGGCAGGAATGCCGCGCCATCCCAGACGGGTCGGGTCTGCATTTTGTTGATACCGACGATGGCCACTTCGGGGTGATTGATGATAGGCGTCGTCATCAGTCCGCCGAGCGCACCGAGTGAGGTGATGGTGACCGTCGAACCAGAAAGCTCGGCACGAACGGCTGTACCTTGTCTCGCCGCCGTTGTCACGCGTGCGAGTTCGGTCGCGCGCTGCCAGATGTCCATGGATTGCGCCTCACGGACGACGGGCACGAGCAGACCGTTAGGTGCCTGCGTGGCGATGCCCACGTGCACCGCGCTATAGGTGGTGAGTACCTGCGATTCGTCATCGAAGGTGGCGTTCACATTGGGGTGGTCCACGAGCGCTCGCACGATCGCACCCATTATGAACGGGAGAACGGTGAGGCGAGGTTGGTTTGGATAGAGCCCAGGCAGCGAACGGCGCAGTTCCTCGAGTCGGGTCATGTCGATCTCATCGACATAGGTGATGTGCGGAATCCGAGAACTTGATGTCGTCATGTGGGCGGCAATGCGGCGGCGCAGCCCGACCAGCGGGATCTGTGCCGTGGCGTTCGACGCGCTCGTCCCCGGGACAGACGTCGTTGAGGACAGTCCGTCGAGATCCTGATGAGTCACCCGACCTTCTGGACCCGAACCTGTGACCGCGTCGAGATCGACGCCGAGGCGCAGCGCCCGTTCGCGCACAGCGGGGGCGGCCGTCGACGGACGCCCAGACGCCACGTCGGCCACTGCGTCTGGTGGCGCCACGGACTCAACCAATGCGAGGGCGTCGGTCGACGGATGCCCAGACGCGACGTTGGCCACTGCGTCTGGTGGCGCCACGGGCGGTTCGGGCGCGCTGGCGGTTTGGATGATGACGAAGTCGCTGCCGACGGCCAACACATCGCCCGCCACCCCGTAGAGAGTGGAGACGCGGCCGCTGACCGGCGAATAGATCTCGACGGTCGCTTTGTCTGTGAGCACCTCGGCGATGGCCGAATCAGGTGTCACTGCATCACCGACGGCCACACGCCATGCCACCAATTCGGCTTCAGCGACGCCTTCGCCGACATCGGGTAGACGGACGATGAACTCGCTCACAACCACTCCTCAACGCTGTTCGAGTAGGGCGCGCATGGCTGCCCCGAGCCGGGCCGGACCGGGAAAATAGTTCCACTCGTGCGCATGCGGATAGGGCGTATCCCAACCGGTCACTCGCATGATCGGCGCTTCGAGTGACCACAGCGCATGCTCTTGCACCAGGGCGCACAACTCCGCCCCGAAACCCGACGTGAGGGTGGCTTCATGGGCCACGATGCAACGGCCCGTTTTGCGCACCGACGCCACGATCGTGGCCAGGTCGAGGGGAACCAGACTGCGCAGATCAATGATTTCGGCGTCGATTCCGGTTTCGGTCACCGCCGTCTCGGCCACGTACACCAACGTGCCGTAGGTGAGCACGGTGAGATCCTGACCCTCGCGAAACACGCGGGCTGAGCCGAGCGGCACGGTGTAGTGGCCGTCGGGAACTTCGCCGAACGGGTGCGCAGACCACGGCACGATAGCCCGCTCATGATGCCCGTCAAAGGGCCCGTTGTACAGGCGCTTGGGTTCTAGGAAGATGACCGGGTCATCGTCTTGGATAGCCGCTATCAACAGTCCCTTCGCGTCGTATGGGTTTGATGGAATGATGGTTTTCAGACCAGCGACATGGGTAAACAACGCCTCGGGGCTTTGCGAGTGGGTCTGGCCGCCGAAGATACCGCCGCCGGTTGGCATCCGAATTGTGATCGGCGCGGTGAAATCACCGGCCGATCGGTGCCGAAGGCGGGCGGCCTCTGACACGATCTGGTCGAACGCCGGGTACACGTAGTCGGCGAATTGCACCTCAACGCAAGGTCGCAGGCCATAGGCCCCCATGCCAATCGCAGCGCCAACTATGCCGCTCTCGTTGATCGGCGCGTCGAAGCACCGATTCCTACCAAAACGCTTTTGCAGACCGGCGGTACAGCGAAACACACCACCGAAATAGCCCACATCCTGTCCGAAAACCACGACACGCTCATCTCGCTCCATCATCACGGCCTGCGCGTCTCGGATCGCCTCGACCATCGTCATGCGGGCCACGTCAGAGACCCGCCTGATCACGTTGGCGACGAAGATGCTCGGGCACTTCTGCATACACATCGTCGAACATCGACGCTGGCGCGGCGTGCTCACTGCGCAGGGTACCGAAGCGTTCGGCTTCCTCCGCCGCCGCGTGCACCGTCGCCTCGAGCTCCGCGACGCACGCCTTGTGCTGATGGTCATCCCATTCGCCTAGTCGGGTCAGATGGTTTCGCAACCGATCGATCGGATCACCCAGCGGCCAGATCACTGGTTCGTCCTTTGGCCGGTAGGCGGCGGGATCGTCGGAGGTGGAATGGGCACCAACGCGATAGGTCACCCACTCGATAAGAGTTGGCCCGTGGTTCGCTCGCGCCCTCTCAGCGGCCCATTGCGAGACCGCATGCACGGCCAGGTAGTCGTTGCCGTCGACACGGACGGATGCGATGCCGAACCCGTGGCCGCGGGTCGCGAACGTGGTCGAGTCGCCACGAGCGAAACCCTGAAAGGTGGAAATGGCCCACTGATTGTTGACGATGTTCAAGATCACCGGGGCATGAAAGGTGGAGGCGAATACCATGGCCGAATGGAAGTCGCTCTCTGCGGTGGCCCCATCGCCGATCCAGGCTGAGGCGATGCGGGTGTCGCCCGAGAGCGCCGAGGCCATGGCCCAACCAACGGCCTGTATGAACTGGGTACCGAGGTTGCCCGAGATTGAGAAGAATCCGAACTCGGCCGACGAGTACATCACCGGCAGTTGCCGACCCTTGAGCGGGTCGTGGCTATTGGAGTAGATCTGGTTGATCATGGTCACGAGCGGGTAGCCGGCGGTCGTGAGTAGACCCTGTTGGCGGTAGGTCGGGAAACACATGTCGCCCGAGGTCAGCGCTCGCCGATGGGCGCAGGACACGGCTTCCTCGCCGAGTGATTGCATATAGAACGATGTGTTTCCCTGGCGGTGGCTGCGAAGCATCCGGGCGTCGAATATCCGCACCAGCAACATGTCCCGCAGACCAATGCGCAACTGCTCGGCGTCGAGGGTGCCGCTCCAGGGGCCGACCGCATCGCCATGCACATCGAGCACTCGGATCATGTCGGAGCCAAGGTCAACGATGTCGCTCGGCGCAACGTCGATGGCCGGCCGGCGCACCTCGCCGGCCCGGTCGATGTGCAGATCACGAAAGACGGGTTTCTCGCCGGGACGCGCCAGTGGTTCGGGTATTCGCAGCCTCAGGGGCTCACTCACCTTGGCCGCCCACGTTCATCGCCCATCCCCGTTCCGAACGCCAAGATCGCATCCATTCCCGATCTACCCAGCTCGTAGGACCTTCAAACCCGTACGTGGCCCAGCCTATGCGCGGCGGTCGCGACCGGGCGCACAACTGCGATCAAGTTTCAACTATCGTCATACTTTACTGCTCTCAATTGGATGCCACCACGATGAGGCGTTGACCGCTTAGTGGAGCGATTCGCCACGCTCGAGCATCGCCACATACTCGTGAAGCTTGCGCTGTCGTGTCTCGGCACGCTTTAGGTTTCCAAGGCGAAAGAGAATCGCGAAACGGTTCTGGCTCGTCAGTCGAGCGAACGCCGCCGCTGCGGACGGGCTGGCATCGAGCGCTGCTTGAAGATCCTCGGGCACCGTAGAAGTCTTCTGGCGATACGCAGCTTGCCAGCGTCCGTCGGCCTTGGCACGATCAATTTCGGCCTGGCCTGACGGACGCATGCGCCCTTCGTTGATCAGTCGCTCGACATGAGCACGATTGATCTGAGACCACGGACTGCGAGAACGACGCGGCGTGAACGCCTGGAGGAAAAAATCGGCATCGTCGGATTGAATCTGACCATCGATCCAACCGCGGCACAGCGCCACATCTAACGCCTCGGCGTAGGTAATCCCTGGCTGCGTCGAAGACTTCTTCCGGAGCCGCAGTCGGACGCCACCATCATCGGCCGCTCCCTCAATCCATCGCTCAAGTTCCGCAGTGGACGTTACGTACACGACGGGCTTGTCAGCATGAGCGACCACGTTTCAATGCTACCGACAGGTCTACGCAGTCCACGGACCCCTGCGTGCGCTACGGTGATCGCTGCCGTCATGTGAAGGGGAGTGGTAACCATGGGCGACGGCACGCCAGCTGTCCGATTCGTCGGCGTACGCAAGGTCTTTGGTGATCCCGATCGGGGCGGGACTGTTGCGGTCGATAATGTCGATCTCGAGATCGCCGATGGCGAGTTCTTTTCCATGCTCGGCCCCTCGGGCTCGGGTAAGACCACCGTGCTCCGCATGATCGCGGGGTTCGAACAGCCCACCGCGGGTGCGATCCTGCTTCAGGGACAAGACGTCACACACATTCCGCCGTACGACCGCGACGTGAACACCGTCTTCCAGGATTACGCCCTCTTCCCCCATATGACGGTCGCTGAGAACGTTGCGTACGGCCTGATGGTGAAGCGAGTCCCGAAGACCGAACGGCGGCGCCGGGCCGACGAAGCCCTGACAATGGTGCGCCTCGAAAGCTACGGCGGCCGAAAGCCGAGCCAACTGTCGGGTGGACAACGCCAACGAGTGGCTCTTGCGCGTGCGCTCGTCAACCGACCAAAGGTGCTCTTGCTCGATGAACCGCTCGGCGCGCTCGATTTGAAGCTGCGCCAAGAGATGCAGGTCGAGTTAAAGGAACTCCAGCGCGCCGTCGGCATCACCTTCGTATTCGTTACCCACGATCAGGAAGAGGCCTTGACCATGAGCGACCGGATCGCGGTGTTCAACAAGGGCCGGATCGAACAGATCGGATCGCCGCAAGACATCTACGAGCGACCGATGTCGTCTTTTGTTGCGACCTTCGTCGGTACCGCCAACCTTTGGGAAGAGGAACGAGGCATGGTCGCCATCCGGCCCGAGCGCCTGCGACTCGTCGCCGCTGGCGCCAGCGGCGGGGCGTGGGATGGCGAGGTCACCGAGGTCGAGTACCTCGGTGCAGATCACCGGGTGCGTGTACGCACTGATAACGGCAAGATGCTGGTCGTGACCCGCCCAGCCAGCGATGCGCCCGTCACCCGGGGCGAGCGTGTCGGTGTTCACTACGACCCGGATTACCTGTATCAACTTCCAAAGGGGGAAGCATGAAATCAATCAAGCTGGTTGCTGTCGGCCTAACGGCAGCGCTCGCACTCGTTGCATGCGGCAGTGGCAAGACATCAACGGGTGGCGGAACGCTCGCAAAACTTGGCAAGGCCGAAAAACAGGTCAATGTTGTGGCCTGGCCCGGCTATGTCGAAAAGGGTGGCACCGACCCAAAGGTTGACTGGATCTCGGCGTGGGAGAAGGAGTCGGGCTGCACCGTGAACGTCAAGTTGGGTGCCACCAGCGATGAAATGGTCCAACTCATGAAGACCGGGGAGTACGACGTCGTGTCGGCCTCTGGTGACGCCACACTTCGCCTGATCGCCGGCGGCGATGTTTCCGAGGTAAACACGGCGCTCGTACCGAACTATGCCGATATTTTCGACAGTCTGAAGAACAAGGCATGGAACTCCAAAGGTGGCAAGGCATACGGCATTCCCCATGGCCGAGGCGCCAACCTCCTTCTCTACAACACCGAGAAGTTCGCTGCGGCGCCAGACTCGTGGAGCGTTGTGTGGGATGCGGCCTCAGCCGCCAAGGGTTCGGTCACGGCCTATGATTCGCCGATCTATATCGCCGACGCCGCGGTATACCTCATGGCCACAAAGCCCGACCTCGGCATCAAGAATCCTTACGCGCTCGATGATAAGCAGTTTGCCGCCGCCGTAAGTCTCCTGAAGCAGCAAAAGGGGCTCGTCAGCGAATATTGGAGCGACTACTTGAAGCAGATGGCTGCATTCAAGAGCGGCACCATGACCGCAGGCACGTCCTGGCAGGTGGTCGCCAATGCCGCCAAGGGTGAGGGCACCAAGGTTGAAGCTGTGCTGCCAAAGGAAGGCTCAACCGGATGGTCCGACACGTGGATGATCTCGTCGAAGGCCAAGAATCCCAACTGCGCCTATATGTTCCTGAACCACATGGCTGACCCCGGCACGAACGCCGCTGCAACCGAGTATTTCGGTGAGGCGCCGTCGAACAAGAAGGCCTGCGCTCTCACCGCAGACAAAGACCATTGTAAGAACTTCCACGCAGAGGACGAGGAATACTTCAAGAAGATTTGGTACTGGACCACCCCGACCAAGGAATGCCTCGACGGGCGCGGGGCCATCTGCAAGGACTACACCGAATGGACCAAGGCTTGGACCGAGGTAAAGGGCTGATATGAGCAAAGCGTCGAGACGGGTTTCGCGGTGGTTTCACCGCCATCCGGGGGCCCGTCTCGGCGCTCTGGTCGGGCTGCCAGCCACCTGGCTGGTACTTGCCTATCTCGGTTCGCTTGCCGCGCTTTTTCTAACCGCCGTCTACACAACTGATCCGTTCACGACCGACATCGTGAAGACCCTAAGCGGCGAGAACTTCTCCGAACTCGCGACGAAGTCGGTCTACCGGGCAATCACGCTGCGCACCATCGGCATCGCCGCCGCCGTCACGATTATCGACGTCGTGCTTGCGGTGCCGATGGCGCTCTATATTGGCAAAGTGGCTCGCCCACGGGCGCGACGCCTCTTGATCGTCGCCGTCCTCATGCCGTTGTGGGCGAGCTATCTGGTCAAGGGCTACTCCTGGCGGGCGATTCTCGACCCGGGCAGCGGTGTGCTGGCCAAGACGTTCGGAGCCTCGCCCGGATTCGGAGTCACTGCTACCACTATCGGCCTGGCCTACCTCTGGCTTCCCTACATGATCCTGCCCATCCAGGCTGGTCTCGAGCGGCTACCCGATTCACTGCTCGAGGCCTCATCGGATCTCGGCGGTCGGTCGTCGGTAACCATTCGCAAGGTGGTGCTGCCGATCCTCGTGCCGGCAATTGTTGCCGGGACGGTCTTCACATTCTCTCTCTCGCTCGGCGACTACATAACGGTGCAGATCCTGGGCGGCAAGACCCAGATGATCGGTAACGTTGTGTACGCCAACTTTGGGTCGAACAACATTCCGTTCGCGGCGGCATTCGCTGTCGTCCCCGTCGCAATCATGGTCGGCTATCTTCTTGCGGTACGTCGCACCGGTGCGTTCGAAAACCTCTGACATGCTGTTCACTGCCGCCGTTCGACGGCTTCTGGCCGCAATCACCGGCTTTGGCCTCATTTTTCTCTACCTGCCGCTCGTCGTCGTGGCGATCTTGTCGTTCAACACCTCGCGCTCGTTCTCGTGGCCTCCCGACGGTTTTACGACCTCGTGGTGGGCCAAGGCGTGGGATTCCACCGACATTCGTACCAGCCTTGCGAACTCAACCAAGACCGCTCTCGTCGCCGCGTTGATCGCGCTCGTGCTCGGGTCGTTGGCGAGCTTGGCAGTGCAACGGTTTCGATTCTTCGGTCGTGAGACCTTGAGTTTTCTCGTGATCCTTCCCATAGCGCTGCCTGGGATCGTCACGGGAATCGCGCTCAACCGGGCGTTCCGTTCGCTTGGCGCCAACATGGGTTTCTTTACGCTCGTCGTTGCACACGCAACGTTCTGCATAGTGATTGTTTACAACAACGTCATTGCCCGCTTGCGACGCCTGTCCCCCAATCTCGAAGAAGCATCGGCCGATCTCGGTGCGGACTCGTGGCAGACATTCCGCCATGTCACCTTCCCAATGTTGCGATCGGCCCTCTTGGCCGGCGGACTACTTGCCTTTGCACTCAGCTTCGACGAGATCGTCGTTACGACCTTTACCTCCGGCCCAGGTTTCCAGACGCTGCCGTTGTGGATCTTTTCGAACATGTTCCGCCCCAACAACCTGCCACTGGTGAACGTCGTCGCCACGGCGGTTGTACTGCTGTCGATCATTCCTGTTTGGTTCGCTCAGCAGCTCACCGATGGGGCCCGTTCGACCTAGCTGTGGGCGAAGCGCGTCTAGTGTTTGCAGGATCTGGGTACCCTCATTTCTCCAACCCAACCGCAGGTTGTGACCGAGAGGACGCACGACTATGGCCAAGAACACGATTTGCTTGTGGTTCGACCAAGACGCCGAAGAAGCGGCGAGATTTTATTGCAAAACGTTTCCCGAGAGCTCGGTCGGGGCCCTTCATCATGCACCCAGTGATTATCCCGACGGGAAGCAAGGCGACCCTTTGCTCGTCGAATTCACTGTTCTCGGCATCCCGTGCATCGGCCTGAACGGCGGACCGGCCTTTCAGCACAACGAGGCGTTCTCGTTCCAGGTATCCACCGACGACCAAGCCGAAACGGACCTTTACTGGAATGCGATTGTCGGCAACGGGGGCCAAGAAAGCGAGTGTGGTTGGTGCAAAGACAAGTGGGGTGTGTCGTGGCAAATCACCCCCAAAGTCTTGAGCGATGCCATGAGCGCCGGCGGCCAGAAAGCCAAACGTGCCTTCGACGCGATGATGCCGATGCGCAAAATCGATGTCGCCGAAATCGAAAGGGCCGTTCGCGACTAGCGACCCTTCCACGGGCTGCAGGCCAACCGGTCGCCGGGCCGAGTGAGCCAGGATCTCGACCTCGTCATCGACGCCCGCTTCCGCCCACATGTGATACCCGTGTTCATCGGAACGCTCACCGATCTCGGCTTCACATCGGCCGGAGTGAGCCCTGATGATGTCGCGCACCGATTCGTGCACGGTGAGGTGAAGGTCGATGTCGTCAGCCCGGACGGCGTCGGTGAACGCACCGACCTACGCACCGTCGGATCGGCAACCACGATCGAAGTCAGCCGCGGAACCCAGGCACTGCACCGCTCCGAACGCGTCCCTGTCTCACACCACGACCGCACCGTGCTCGTGCCCAGACCAAACCTGAATCCCACTGGTTTTGGTGGAGGCTCCATCTCTCGAGTGAAAGATGGAGTGATGACACAGGACAAGAGTCAGTTGGGGTGGCGCGAGGCGTCGTACGAGGCATCCAGATTCGATGCGTGAGCAGGCGGTGAGGATGGTCGGCGAGGCCCGTCGGGATGATGGGGTGTCGTTGTGGGAGGCGTGCATGTCGGTGTGACGGCGTCGCCTCGTTTGGTTAGCCATCCGAATGCGATTGGCATCCGCCGAATTAGCGCTGAATTAGCGCAGGGTCGCAACTAGGCGCCGGAGGCGGGCGGTTATGTCATCGACGGCGGGGTTGGACGCAGCGACCCACATCACGAGCGTGAAGACCTCGTCATTCGCGGCCCGAGACGCGGCGATACCATTCAGTTCAAGAAACACTGCGGTGGCCAGCCATCCGAGCCTCTTGTTGCCATCCACGAGCGCGTGGTTGTTGACGATCGATTGCAGTAGCGCCGCGGCCTTGCTGATCAGGTCGGGGTAGGCGTCCTCGCCGAAGGCAGTAGTTTGCGGTCTCGCTGCGGCAGAACCGAGCAGCCCGATGTCACGGATGGGTGGCGGCTCGCCGAGCAACTGGCGAGCCAACTCGATGAGATCCTCGAGATCGAGAAACTCGATCGGGTTCTTCATTCGCCGAGGCGGCGCAGGGCGTCGGCATGGCTGTGCATAATGCGCTGAGCCGCAGCGCTCACTCGGTCATGATGCTGACCACGACTGGTGAACTCGCGTACGGCTCGGCGGGCAGCCTCCTGCATCGAGATGCCTTCAGCATCGGCACGCTCGCGTAGCGCTGTCTGTTCGGCGTCGGTGAGGCGAAGCGTCATGGCCATCACACATGGTATCAGTTCGATACCGGACTTGGCTGAAATCAATCGCAGAGCCGGGAGGGCGGCCCGTATCAGTCGGCCAGCGGCGGAGGAAAACCCGATACGTCACTGCTACCCCACCGTCGTTGTCCAGATCGTCACCGCGTCGGCACACCAACCGACCAGCGGAAGCTCAGCGATCCATCGCCAACCCGGGGATGGCCAGACGCCGCACATCGAAGGGGGGCCTCGACGCGTTGCACACAAGGATTCATTCGATTGTGCTCGCTCGCCAGTTTAAGCGAGTCCTGACCATTGGTTCGACGCCTGCTGGGGAGCTTCCAAGCTTCGTGAGTTCATTCCCGGACGGCAGACGTTGCGTTCGTGGGGGATTCATCGGTTCCGTCATTACCCACCACAACGCCAGCGACGGCGCATTCCAGGCTTCAGGCATCCTGGGATCGATTCTGGTGCTGATCGTCTACCGATCAGGCGCGGTATCGCTCGATCATCCCGCTCAGTTCGAGCACTCGCTGCACCGCACCACTCATTCCTTCGATGAGCAAACGACCGCCTACGGCCGTCAACCGGTTGCCCACCCTGATGATCACGCTGAGGCCGGACGAGTCGAGAAACCTCACCTCAGTGGCGTCTAGCACCACAAGCGTGGCGCCTTGGTCGATCAGCGCCTCGAGAGCGGCCCCAAGTCGAGGCGCCGTGTTCAAATCGATCTCGCCGGAAGCGACGACCCGGTATGACGGATTCTGCTTTTCGCCTGCAGTTGTCAGTTCGACGGTTGTCAAGGCCAGCAGATCTTCGTTCACTGCATCACCCTAACGTTGTCGGGGTCGACAGTAGATCAGCGTCAGAGTGATCCTGCGCTCCTGACCGCAAGGCCAAGCCCGACGAGCAAAACCAGCGCAGCGGTGGCCATCGGGGCGACGGCGAGCCAGTGATCGGCGAGCCAGCCGGTTCGCCCACCACCCTCGATTTGGCGATGTGCATGCCGATCTCGGATGCCCACGAGCAGGAGGCCAGCCACCGTAAGAGTGATGGCCATACCGAGCCCGTAGCCCACAACCAGCAGGACGCCGAAAGCAGTGCGACCAAGGGCTACCGAAGAGAGCAGTACGATAAGGGCCGACGGGCTCGGCACCAACCCACCGGCGATGCCCATGCCCACGAGACCTTGTCGCGAAACTCGACGCCTATCGTGATCACCTCGAACGTGATCGTGGTATCCATGGCCGTGTGTATGGCCGTGACTGTCGTGGCTATGGCTGTGGGCATCGCCGTGCGAGTCGTGTCGCCCGCGTCGGCGGCGCAGCGTGTTCATCAACAGGCTGCCGCCGAGTCCGGCAATCATCAGACCACTTCCGACCCCCAGCCATGCCAGTACCACCGGACCGGCCAGGGATGTCGACAAAGACAGGGCTAGGCCAAGCGCCAAGACGCCCATGGTGTGCGTGGCCGTGACCGTCACGCCGACCATGACCGCGTCCGCGGCCGAACCCTGCCGACCGGCAATGTAGGCCGCCATGACCGTCTTGCCATGGCCAGGCAAAAGCGCATGTGAAGCCCCGAGCAGTAGCGCGAGGGCTATGGCCAGCAAGCCGACGCCGACCGTGAGATCTCGCTGGCCGACTAGTCGGTCGAACCGTCGCGACACTGCGTCGACCATCGTGGCGAACGGTCCGCCGCGCAGGAGCGACACGTCCTTGGCGCGAGGCGCGGCGGGTGCCGCTACCGCCGCTACGCCTGAGTCGACGGTCAGTTCGACGGCTCGAACATTCAGGGGCGACTCGAGTAGCCCAA